>NZ_JBXWSF010000033.1:0-42393 GCF_059613285.1 Ruegeria sp. BHSB058
ACATCTTTTCCGCCTCGGGCGTCGGAGCCAGACGCTTTGCCCCTTCGGTCCCCTCGATGAACCCCGGCGAACCGAATTCACGCGGATACCTTCGATGCCCCATTCCAAAGCCAACGTCCGGGTGATCTGGTCCACGCCCGCCTTGGCGGCACAAACATGGGACTGTCCTTCGTAAGGCAGCCAGGATTGCGGGGCCGAGATGTTTATGATGCTGGCTCCGGGACGATTTAGGAGGGGATAGGCCGCTTTCATTACGTGGATCGTACAATGTCGATGACGGTCTTGAAGGCATTGACAGACATCTCAGCCGCCAGCGCTGGAAAGTTGCCTGCCGCACCTGAAATCAGCACATCGAAGTCCCCGAATGTGTCGTGGAACAGTTTGAGGCCGGCGGCGACGGCTTCGGGGTCACGGACATCAAAGGCCTCTCCGATGGCCTCCGACGCACCAGCGCCCTTAAGTGCCAATACAGTACCATCAACCTTGGTTCGCGACCGGCTTGCCACCGCCAGTTTGGCTCCCGACGCCGCGAATGCTTTGGCAATACCGCGATTGATACCACTGGTGCCGCCGATCACGACGACCGACTTACCTGAAAAATCCATGCAGGCCTCCCGTATTGGGAGCCCTATTCACCGTAGGGCACCCAAATGTTCTTGATCTCGGTGGCAGCCTGCAGGAAACGGCGGGAATGATCGATGTTCCAATCGGTTGTCGTCGCGTTATTGACCCACGTCCTTTTGAGATTGCCTGACGAGACCTCTTCTATCTCGGCCGAAAGATCGGAAGAGGAGAAGCTCCAGACAGCGTCTACGTTCAGGTGAGAGGCCAGCGGCTTGGCAATCTCGGCATGGCTGCCGGTCAGGATGTTGACCACACCCGCCGGGACATCTGATGTCTCGAGGACTTGGTAAAAATCCGTTGCCGCCAGCGGATAGGGTTCGCTTGCGGCCAGAACGACCCGATTACCCATGGCAATTGCCGGCGCCATGGCCGAGACGAGGCCCAACAAAGGCGCCTCGTCCGCACAGAGAACACCGATGACACCAACCGGTTCCTTCATTGCGATGGCAACACCTCGGATCGGAACGCCATGCACCTGACCGTCATATTTGTCGGCCCAGGCGGCGGCGGAGAACAGACGTTGGATTGATGCCGCGACCTCGGTTGCACCATCTTTCCTGCCAGTCATGGCATCGATGCGGCCCGCAAATTCATCCGCGCGAGCCGAGAGGTTCTCGCCAATGTAATACAGGATCTGCGCACGCAAGTGGCCGGTGGCCTTAGACCAGCCTGCGGCACCCGCAGCGGCCTCGACGGCGTTGCGCACGTCCTTTCGGTTGGCAAGACCGACATGCCCCAATAGCCCGGACTTGCCCCAAACAGGCCTCGAATAACCACCATCCGGGCGCACTTGCTTGCCGCCGACATACATCTTGGCGGTGCGGTCGATCGGATCGACCGGAGCCCCTTCGCCTGTTGCGGATTCGAGCTTTTCCAGCCGCCTGACCTTACCTTTGGGCTTGGTATAGGCGCTCAACCCCTCCCAGCCGCCTTCGCGACCAAAACCGCTTTCGCGCACACCGCCGAATCCGGCCGCGGCGTCAAACAGATTGGTGGCGTTCACCCAAACTACGCCCGCGACCAGCTTAGGCGCTATATCCAGCGCCAGGTTCACATTCTCGGTCCAAACCGTCGCGGCCAGCCCGTAGCGGGTATTGTTGGCCAGTTCGACCGCTTCGTCAGGTGTTCGAAACGTGGATGACACCAGAACCGGCCCAAAGATTTCTTCTTGCATCAACGGGTCCGACGTCTCGAGACCCGAGATCAGAGTCGGAGGGTAGTAACAGCCGTTTTCTGGCAACTCACAAGCCGCATGATACACTTGGCCAGCGATATTGCTTTCGACCATGCTCTTGACGGTCTGCAACTGGATCGGATCGACAACCGCGCCCACGTCGATACATTTGTCCAGCGGATTACCGACGCGGAGCTTGTCCATTCGTGCGCGCAGTTTGTCGTGGAAATGATCGGCGATGCCCTCCTGCACCAGCAGGCGTGAACCGGCGCAGCAGACCTGACCCTGATTGAACCAGATCGCATCGACCAGACCTTCGATCGCGGAATCAATATCAGCGTCATCAAAGACGATATAGGCGGACTTGCCGCCCAGCTCCAAGGTCAGCTCCTTGCCCGAGCCAGCGGTTGCCTCGCGAATGCGCCGGCCCACGGCGGTCGAGCCGGTAAAGGCGATCTTGTCCACGTCCGAGGCCACGATCATTTCGCCCACCGCGCCATCACCGGTAACTATATTGACCACGCCCTTGGGCAGCCCGGCTTGTGTGCAGATATCGGCAAACAACAGCGCGGTCAGCGAAGTGAATTCGGCTGGCTTCAGAACTACGGTGTTACCCATCGCCAACGCCGGGGCGACTTTCCATGCGAGCATCAGCAATGGAAAGTTCCACGGAATGATCTGGCCGCACACACCCAGCGCCTCGGCCTCGGGCAACTCGCTTTCCATCAGCTGCGCCATTCCGGCGTGATAGTAGAAATGTCGCTGCACCAGAGGAATGTCGATATCCCGGCTCTCGCGGATCGGCTTGCCGTTGTCCAGGCTCTCCATCACCGCAAACAGGCGCGAGTGTTTCTGCAGCAGCCGCGCAAGGGCATAAAGATACCGGGCACGGCCGGCTCCGCCGAGCTGTTCCCATTTCGGTTGCGCCTTGCGCGCGGCGGCAACAGCGGTATCCACATCGGCTTGCGTAGCTTGTGTCAGCATCGCAAGGACTTCGCCGGTCGCGGGGTTCCGGCTTTCGAAACCCTGGCCGGGTTTCGTAAAAACGCCGTCGATGAAATGACCGAACCGGTCGCCTTGATCCACCAGCCAGGCCAGCGCTTCGGCAGCGCTTTCGGGAGCGGGTCCGTAGTCCATGGTCTCGAAAATCTCTTTGACTGTCATTGTTCTTTCCTCAGCCCATAGAGTGACGGTGGCCAGCGGAATATCTGCCGGTGACGTGATGTTCCAACTGCCGCTCGATATCGCCAAGCAGTGACGAGGCTCCAAAGCGGAACAGATCCGGCTCCAGCCAGCGGTCGCCCAGCTCGTCCTTGATCAGTGAAAGGTAAACCAGCGCATCTTTGGCTCTCGAAATGCCTCCGGCAGGTTTGTAACCGACACGGGATCCGGTGCGATCATAGAAGTCGCGAATAGCGCGGATCATGACCAGCGAGACAGGCAGAGTGGCGTTGACGCTTTCTTTGCCGGTCGAGGTCTTGATGAAATCCGCCCCAGCCATCATGCACACAAGCGAGGCGCGTGCGACATTGCGTAGGCTACCAAGTTCGCCAGTCGCAAGGATCGCTTTGACATGAGCATTTCCGCAGGCAACGCGAAATGCTTTCATCTCATCGTAAAGCGCCTGCCAGTCACCCGAAAGCACATGACGGCGCGAAATCACGATGTCGATCTCGTCTGCCCCCACCTTCACGCTTTCCTCGATCTCGGCCACACGCAGATGGAACGGCGATAGGCCGGCCGGGAAGCCTGTCGAAACAGCAGCAACTGGAATTCCGGTGCCCTTTAGCGCATCCACTGCCGTTTCGATCATGTCATGGTAGACACAAACCGCGCCCGTGGTGATCATTGGCATACCCAGTGCATCCAGCAACGATGCCGAGACCGGCTGCCGCGCCTTGGAGCACAGACGCCGCACCCGGCCCACCGTGTCGTCCCCTGAAAGCGTCGTCAGGTCAATCATGGTGATCGCTTTCAGCAGCCAGGCTGCCTGATAATCCTTCTTCACTGAACGTCGGCCCGGCAGGGTCGCGGCACGACGTTCGATGGCTGAGGTATTGGCCTGCACCGCACGTATCCAATCCAGATCAAGGTTCATGCCGGGATTTCGGGGCTCTGTCACCTGTGGCAGATGCGCGGTGCGCACGGGGCTGGACGGGCTCTGCGTTTCCATCGTCGCTTCCTTTGGGAGGGTCATTTGCCAAATTCGCATGAGCTGAACAGGATTGGAAGATACTCAGATGCAGGATTGCGGGATTTTTTGACCATACGGACAAATTACTGATCTTTTTTGCGATTAATTCTCAATTGCGTTGACTTACTTGCGAATGGTTCGCATATTCAGCTCGGATACAGCGCGAAAAACAGGAGTCGTCATGATTCGCCGCAGCTTTATATTGGCAATGGGATTGGCCGCAGCTCTGCCTGTGGCAGCTTGGGCCGAGACACCGCTCAAGGTCGTTGCCACAACTGGCATGATCGCGGATGCGGCTCGTCAGGTTGGCGGCGAACAAGTTGAGGTCAAGGGCCTAATGGGCCCCGGTGTTGATCCGCATGCCTATCGCCAGACTCGCAGCGATATCGTCGCGATGACCCGCGCCGACCTGGTTCTGTGGCACGGCCTTTATCTGGAAGCGCAGATGGAAGAGTTTTTTCACGATCTCGACCGCAAGCGCAACGTGGTGGCCGTGGCTGAGGGGGTCGACAAGGCCAAGCTGCGTGCCCATGACGACTATGCCGACAAATACGACCCGCATGTGTGGATGACGCCCGAACTGTGGCGAGACGTAGTCGTACAGGTTCAGGTCGCGCTGACGGAAACACGTCCGGAATCCGCTGATTTCTTTGCCGCGAACGCCGCAAAACATCTTGTCGACATTGACCGCCTGACTACTTATGCACATCAGACATTGGAAGCTGTGCCCGAGAACAACAAGGTCTTGGTCACCGCCCATGATGCATTCGGATATTTCGGTCAAAGCTTCGGCTTTGAGGTAATGGGCATTCAGGGCATCTCGACCCAGTCAGAGGCTGGCCTGAATCGCATAGGCGAATTGGTGGATACGCTTGTCGAACGCAAGATATCGGCCGTATTCGTCGAAAGCTCGGTTTCCGACCGGTCCATGCGCGCCCTGATCGAGGGGGCTGCGGCCAAGGGGCACGAGGTCACCGTCGGGGGCGAGTTGTTCTCGGACGCGATGGGCGAGGACGGCACCTATGAAGGCACCTATCTTGGGATGCTCGACCACAACATCACCGTCATTGCCGGAGCACTGGGAGTGGACGTTCCAGCGCGCGGTATGGACGGCAAATTGTCGGCTGGGTTTTGAGTGATGCTTGAACTCGCCACCAGCCACGGCTCCACGGTTCCAGCCATCGATGTGAGCGGCAGCCCGCTGGCAATCCGGGGCATGACGGTATCCTATGGGCAAAAACCCGCGGTTTTCTCGCTGGACATGACTGTGCAGCAGGGGGCGATGACAGCAATCATTGGCCCGAACGGCGCTGGGAAATCGACTTTGCTCAAGGCCGCTTTAGGGATCATCAAGCCGCTTTCGGGACAAATCACCATCTTTGGCAAACCTTTGGAAGCCCAACGCGCCCGCATTGCCTATGTCCCTCAGCGCGCCAGTGTGGACTGGGATTTTCCGACCCGCGTGATCGACGTCGTACTGATGGGGCTTTATCGTGAGCTTGGCTTGTTGGGTCGGGTTCGAGACCGCCATCTTTCACATGCGATGGATTGTTTGAACCGGGTCGGCATGCGCGACTTTGCGGATCGTCAAATCGGGCAGTTGTCTGGCGGCCAGCAACAGCGTGTGTTTCTGGCCCGCGCACTGGCACAGGATGCCGATCTGTACCTGCTGGATGAACCTTTCGCAGGCGTGGATGCCGCGACGGAAAAAGCGATCATCGCGGTTTTGAAGTCGCTTAAGGATGCTGGCAAGACCGTTATTGTTGTACATCACGATCTGGCGACAGTGACCGACTATTTTGACCATGTTCTGTTGATCAATACCAGCAAAGTGGCCGAAGGTACCGTAGCCGAGGCCTTCACCGCCGAGACCCTGCAAGCGACTTATGGCGGGCGTCTGGCTACGGCGCAGATCGACCAGATATCAAGCGCCTTAGGGTAAAAGCATGCTCTGGGAAGCGTTGACCCTGCAGCTTGGCTACAATGCGTCTCTGGTCGCAATCGGTGCGGCATTGCTGGGGGTCGCCGCTGGCGTGACCGGCACATTTCTGTTCTTGCGCAAACGCGCTCTGGTCAGCGATGCGATCAGCCACGCCACGCTCCCTGGCGTTTGTCTGGCCTTCATGGCGATGGTGGCGTTGGGAGGGGACGGCCGCAATCTGATTGGGTTGCTGGCTGGCTCGGCGTTGTCGGCGTGGATCGGGCTTTTATGCATGAACTTGCTGACCAGCCGGACTCGTCTGGCCGAAGATGCGGCAATCGGATCGGTTCTGTCCGTATTTTTTGGTCTTGGCATCGTTCTGCTGACAGTAATCCAGACCATGGGCGTGGGTCGTCAGGCCGGGCTGGAAGGGTTCCTGTTGGGATCGACGGCAGGCATGCTTTGGGCCGATGCATTGGTGATCGCCATCGGTGGGGCTGCGACCCTTGCACTGGTGATGTTGATCCGTCGTCCCATGATGCTGGTGGCCTTTGATCCCGAATACGCCGCTGCGCGCGGATTGCCTGTGAATCGAATTGACTTGGCAATGATGGGCCTGGTCATGGCCGTAACCGTAGTTGGCCTGAAAATCGTCGGCCTGATCCTGATTGTGGCGCTGCTGATCATTCCCCCGGTCACTGCACGTTTCTGGTCGGAACGCTCGGACAGGGTTGTCCTCCTCAGCGGTATGACCGGAGGGCTGGCGGGTTTTCTGGGAGCGGCATTGTCCGCTTCGGCCCCCAACTTGCCAACCGGACCAATCATCGTTCTGGTCAGCTTTGCCTTTTTCGCCCTGTCCCTGTTCCTCGCGCCCGGACGCGGCGTATTGGCCGCGGTGATGCGGCATCTGCGGTTCCAGCGTCGAGTACATATGCGTCAGGGGCTTTTGGCACTGGCGCAGGGGCAGACGATCTATGAACCTTTGACCTTGCGCCTGTTACGCCGGGCCGGGCTGGTGCGCCGCGACGGGGTTCCGACCGATCAGGGGCGCGCGCGCGCTGCCAAGGCACTAAGGGACGAGAAACGATGGGAAATCGTACGCGCCGATCTGGCGCACGAGGCGACGGCGGCGCTTTACGACGGTCTGCGTGATATCGAAACTGTACTTACCCGCGACCAAATTGCGGAAATTGACCATCGGATCGGTGGTCCTAAAGAGATGCTGACATGAGCGGCGAAGAGTTTGTCCCCCTGTCCCTGACACCGCTGCTGATCGGCATCTGCGCCGCTGTCGCCTGCGCTTTGCCCGGGAATTTTCTGGTGTTGCGTAAGCAGGCCCTGATTGGAGACGCAATCAGCCACGTGGTTTTGCCCGGGATCGTTGTGGCATTTCTGCTGACCGGGGTCATCGCGGCAGGGCCGATGATGCTAGGGGCCGCCGGCGCGGCAATTCTGGCAGTTGCCCTAATTGAGTCCATCCGCCGCCTCGGACAAATCGAACCGGGCGCCGCAATGGGCGTCGTTTTTACCACGATGTTCGCGGGCGGTGTCTTGTTGCTGGAACAAACCGACACTTCAACAGTGCATCTCGACGTCGAGCACGCGCTTTATGGCAACCTAGAAAGCCTGATTTGGCTGGATGCAACCGGTTGGTCGTCTCTGCTTGATCCTCAAGCATTGGCGGCACTCCCAGCGGAATTGCCGCGCATGGCGCTGACGCTGACCGCCGTTTGCCTGTTCACATGGTTGCTGTGGCGTCCGCTCAAGATCTCTACCTTTGACGAAGGGTTTGCGCGCACGATTGGCGTCCGCACCAATCTGCTGGGTCTGGCGCTCGTGGTCATGGCCGCAATTGCCGCGGTCGCGGCTTTTGACGCAGTGGGCTCGATCATTGTGATCGCTATGTTCATCTGCCCTCCTGCAGCGGCCCGCATGATGACCAATCGCCTTGAACAGCAGGTGGCCTGGAGCGTCGTTTTTGCAGTTGCGGCCGCAATGTCGGGTTATGTTCTTGCCGGATACGGCCCTCTTTGGATCGGTGGCACCGATGCCGTCAGCGCCGCAGGCATGATCGCCACGGTATCGGGACTGATTCTAGCGTTCGCCGCCATTTTCGGCCCCTGCCGAACCCGCACCGGCGCCCCAAGTCAGACGTAGTTTGGCATAATCCCGCCAAGTTGACGCCAGAGAAATCGGCTGATCTTTGCCCAGATTCCAATATCGGAATAGGTATTGCTGCAATTGTGTCAAAACTGTGGTCACGTGCCCGCATTGGAAGGGATACATCACACCCCACCACTCACAGAAGCGCCCGGCCCAGCCTGTGATCCTTGTTGCCAATCCGTTTGGCGAAAGCGATCCGTTGCGGTCGGGCGTATGTGTTCTTTAACTTCGAATCCAGTGGCAGAATCGAACAATCTCATGCTAGGTTTAGGGGTATGGCACAATCGAACCCCAATATCAGCGAAATTCGTCCCGTCATTCGGCAACTGGATGAAGCAGCGATCAACCGTATTGCTGCGGGGGAAGTTGTCGAGCGTCCGGCATCGGCCGTCAAGGAGTTGATCGAAAATGCGATCGACGCTGGCGCCGGTCGAGTTGCCATAGACATTGCGGACGGCGGCAAAACGTTGATTCGCGTGACCGATGACGGCTGCGGTATCGCCTCGACGGACCTGCCGCTTGCGCTGGCGCGACATGCGACCTCTAAGATTGATGGCTCGGACCTGCTCAACATCCATACATTCGGATTTCGGGGCGAGGCCCTGCCCTCCCTTGGCGCGGTCGGACGTCTGACAATCACCAGCCGGGTGCCGGGTGAAGAAGCGGCTTCGATCCGCGTGTCGGGCGGCAAGATGGAAGCGGTGAAACCGGCGGCCCTGCGCTCGGGTACGGTAGTGGAATTGCGCGATCTGTTTTTCGCCACCCCCGCCCGTTTGAAGTTCATGCGCACCGACCGGGCAGAAGCGCAGGCGATCCTGGACATTGTTAAGCGCCTTGCCATGGCCGAGCCTGCGATTACCTTTGCTCTCCGAGACGTATCAGGAGGTGGCGAAGGGCGGCTAGTCTTTCGGGCTGACGGCGAGAACGGCGATCTGTTCGATGCCCTGCATGCGCGCCTGGCGAATGTGATGGGACGTGAGTTTGCTGAAAACGCGCTCCGGATCAATGCTTCTCGCGACGAGATCCGCCTTTATGGTTATGCCGCCCTGCCGACCTATTCGCGCGGTGCGGCCGTGGCACAATATCTGTTTGTCAACGGTCGCCCCGTGCGGGACAAGGTGCTTACCGGTGCGCTAAGGGCAGCCTATTTCGATTTCCTCAGCCGCGACCGCCATCCCGCTGCAGCTCTGTTCATTGATTGCGACCCCACACTGGTCGATGTGAACGTCCACCCTGCGAAATCTGAGGTTCGCTTTCGCGACCCCGGCATCGCGCGCGGCTTGATTGTTTCCGCGCTGCGCCACGCTTTGGCAGAGGCGGGGCATCGGGCTTCGACCACGGTCGCCGGAGCAACTCTCGGGGCAATGAAGCCTGAACAAACTTACTCCACTCCGGCGCGTGTATATCAAATGGACCGCCCGTCTCCTGCTGCGCGGCAGGCCGCATATTGTGCGCAGGCGCCGGGATTCGCTGAATTTGCAAACACGTATAGTGGCCAGGTTGTCGAACGCGCACCAAACGAAGCTGCGCATCGGACGGATGAGCCAGAGACCGCTCAGGAACAACTGCCACTCGGGGCTGCCCGCGGGCAGGTCCATGAGAACTATATAATCGCCCAAACCGCCGACGGGATCGTTATTGTAGACCAGCATGCAGCACATGAACGGCTGGTTTACGAAAAACTCAAGCGCCAGATGGCGGAAAGCGGTGTCGCCGCACAGGTCCTTTTGATTCCCGAAATTGTGGAACTTTCAACTAGCGCCAGCGCTCGCTTGATGGAGATCACCAACGACTTGGCCCGCCTTGGCCTGGTCATTGAACCTTTTGGCGGCTCCGCCGTCGCTGTGCGTGAAACACCCGCCATTCTGGGCAAGGTGGATGCCCGCGCCATGGTCCTCGATATCCTCGATGAGCTTTCCGATCAGGGCGAATCCCAAACCGTTCAGGCCCGAATCGAGGCGATTCTGTCCCGCGTCGCCTGTCACGGCTCTGTACGTTCTGGCCGTAGAATGCGAGCCGAGGAGATGAACGCTCTGTTGCGTGAGATGGAGGCGACGCCCTATTCAGGCCAATGCAATCACGGACGACCCACATACGTCGAGTTGAAACTCAGCGACATCGAGCGGCTCTTCGGACGCAGTTGACGCAGGCCACAACCAACAATAGAACAAGTAGAAACAAAACAAGAACAACCAGGGCCAAATGATCGATATTGCAGGCACCAGCTATTCACTGAACGATCCTGTCGTCCTTGCCGTTGGTGGGATTACTTCTCTAATCCTGTTACTCCTTCTCCTGTCGCTACGTGCTTCAAGCCGCTCAGCGCGAATGGCTGAACCATTGGCGCAGCAACTGGCCCATCTCGGTCAGAATGTGCAGCAATTGAGCCTGGGACAGGAACAACTGCGGGGTGGACTGCAACATGTTTCGGACACGCAAGCCAATGCGCAGGTTCAGGTCATCCAATCGGTCGAAGCGCGCCTGTCCTCGGTGCAGCAGCACATGAACGACAGACTCGCGGATAACGCAATGAAATCGGCCCGCGCGCTGGCCGAGATGCAGGAACGGATGAAGGAAACACTGCACGGGTCCTCCAAGCAAACCGCGACCTCGCTGACTCAGCTTCAGGAACGCCTCGCCGTGATCGACAAGGCGCAGGACAACATCACCCGGCTTTCGGGCGATGTGCTGACCCTGCAGGACATTCTTTCGAACAAACAGACGCGCGGCGCGTTCGGAGAGATTCAACTCAACGATATCGTATCAAAAGCTCTACCTTCGGACAGCTATGTGCTGCAGGCCACGCTTTCGAATGGCCGGCGTGCCGACTGTATGATCCGTCTGCCGAACCCACCCGGCCCTATCGTGATCGACAGCAAGTTCCCACTGGAAGCTTATGAAGCTCTCATCGGAGCCACCAATGACATCGAACTGAAATCAGCGATTCAGATGTTCCGCAGCACTGTGCGCAAACATATTGCCGATATTGCCGAGAAATACATTCTGGACGGCGAAACTGCGGATGGCGCGTTGATGTTCCTGCCATCCGAGGCGGTTTATGCCGAACTGCACGCCAAGTTTCCTGAACTGGTACAGGACAGCTTTTCCAAACGCGTCTGGATCGTTTCTCCGACCACTTGCATGGCAACGCTGAACACGATGCGGGCGATCCTGAAAGATGCCCGGATGCGTGAACAAGCCGGTGCAATTCGCAAGGAACTGGGCATGCTGCACAAGGATGTCGAGCGGCTGGGCGACCGTGTTTCCAATCTGGACCGACATTTTGGTCAGGCCGCCAAGGATGTAGCCGAGATAAAGATCAGCGCGGAAAAAGCCGGACGACGGGCGCAGCGTCTGGACAATTTCGATTTTGAAGAACTGGCTCTGGAAAATAAGGGAACAGTCGTACCCTTGAGCAAATCAGAGTTGTAACGCGCGCGACCTCATATCCGCAGGAAGGGTTGGATCAGTCGAGGGATCAGGCTGGTGAACCGGAGCGGGGCGTCGGTTACGGCCAAACAGATGCAGTCGTCGCTGATATCGGCCACCGGCATATGTTCAAGGCCCTGATCCGCGATTTCCACATCACCGCGCGCAAACCGGTCGACTTCGTCTGAGAACGCACCCTGCAACACCATCGTCAGCTCGGTGCCTCTGTGGCCATGATCCGGAACTGCGGCCCCAGCGGGGATGAACAACAAACGCGCTGACGCTTCGCTTGAGGTCGGCAAAATCGCCTGTTTCACACCCATTCCAACAGGTTTCCACCGCACGGCATCTATGCCGCCTCCCACATAGTCCTGCAAAGGCGAGGGAAGAACGCCGCATTTCAAGGGGGCTTTCGAAAGCTCGGGGACTCCATTTTTGATCAGTGCCATCGTCGCCTCCAGAGAGGTACTGGACATGGGCGCTGTATCGTCTTGATTTTCAAGCACGGTCCCGCCTACCGCATCAAAGCTTTCGGCTTGTGCGCGGCAATGGTCACACAATGACAAGTGTGTCGCCGCCATCAGGCTGAACGCCTCGGGCAACACCCCGGCCGAATAGGCCATGAGTAAATCTTCCGTCAGGTGGTGTTTTATCGTTTCCATCGTCATCTCATTGCATGGCGTGCCGCAGGCGTTCCAACGCCAACCTAATTCGCGATTTGATTGTTCCCAGCGGCAGACCTGTCTGAAGGGCAATTTCGCGGTGGCTCAGGTCGCCAAAATAGGCCTTTTCAACCAGTTCACGCTGAGCGCCGGGCAAGGTGCGCATGGCATTGCGCAATTGTGCAGTTTCCTGCTGCAACGCTACAACCTCATCCTGATTCGGTTCCGCTTCCGGCCCCCAAGTCAGTTCTTCGGGCTCGGGTCGTCGTTGTTTGCGCAAGAAATCGATACGCTTGTTTCTTGCGATTGTGAAAACCCATGTCGCCACCGACGCACGCGACGGATCAAACAGGTGTGCCTTGTGCCACAGCGTCGCCATCACTTCCTGCGCACACTCTTCGGCCACGGTTTGATCCGATCCGGATCGGATCAGGAACGCTTTCACTCGTGGAGCAAAATACGCAAACAGTTCGGCAAACGCCCTTTCATCCCGGGCTTCTCTGATCCGACGGACATGGGCGACCCAATCGCCTTGTGTGTCGCACACTTGCTGCGTTTTGTTCACCGGCTTCCTTCTTGTCAGCTCAATTCTTCTCGGACGCCGCGCAGCGTCCGGCAACGCGTCGGTTGCTCTATCTTCCAGAAGTAAGCCGGTTTCGTCAAACATACCTTTGATACGCTAAGAAACTTAAATTGGATCAAAGGCCGGAAAAGTTTTTTTTCATCCAATCCTGCCCGAGCTGCGTAGTGTGAGTAGAGAACAAACGGAGGCCTGGATGCCATTCGAACAAAGAGATGCGGTAGCCCGCAAGATTGCCGTCATCGGCGGAGGCATTTCCGGCATGGGCGCCGCAAACCTGTTGGCTGACAGCCACAGAGTGACTCTCTTCGAATCCGAGAGGCGCTTAGGTGGACACGCGCGCACGAAAATTGCAGGAAAACATGGCGATCAACCGGTCGATACCGGCTTTATCGTGTTCAACAAGGTTACGTATCCGCATCTCGTCTCATTGTTCGAAAGGCTGGACGTTCCCATAGCTGAAAGTCGTATGAGTTTTGGTGTTTCAGCCAAGGGAGGCGCCATCGAGTACGCGCTGCACGGTGCGGACGCCCTGTTTGCTCAGCGGCGCAATCTGGTACAGCCAAATTTTTTGCGAATGGTGCGGGATCTGTTCCGGTTCAACGCACGAGCCCTGCAGTTTTCTAAAAATCATTCGATCACCGTGCGCGACCTGCTCAACCATTTGAAAACCGGAGAATGGTTCAGATCCTACTATCTCGAACCGTTTTCAGGGGCGATCTGGTCGTCGCCCAAGGAAAAAATGCTGGACTTTCCCGCCCATGCCCTGATCCGGTTTTTCGATAACCACCTGCTGCTCGACAACTGGCGTGATCATAGGTGGTACACGGTAAAGGGAGGATCGGTCGAATATGTGCGTCGGCTTGAGGCAGCGATGCGCCGTAAGGGAGTAAAGGTTCGAACGGGCGCGTCAATCAACGCTGTGCGCCGAACCTCATGCGGTCCGCAGGTAAAGGCAGTGGCCGATGAATGGGAGCAGTTTGATGATGTCGTGTTCGCAACCCATTCTGACGACACCCTCTTGCTGCTTGAAGATGCTTCACCTCAGGAGCGTTCTGCACTCGGTGCCATCAAATATCAAAGCAACGACGTTGTCCTTCACGCCGACCCGGGGGTCATGCCGAAAAGGCGCAAGTGTTGGGCGAGTTGGGTACACACCGAGGACGCCATGCCCCAATCCAACCGGGTCGACATCACTTATTGGATGAATTCACTGCAACCGATCCCTTGGGATGACCCGATGTTCGTTACTTTGAACTCGCGGCACCGGATCCGTGACGAATTGATCTATGATGAAGCGGTGTTCCGGCACCCGATATTTGATCTCGCCGCCTTGCACGCTCAACAGGACATTGGCAGGTTCAACGGCGCCAACGCAACTTGGTTTTGCGGTGCCTGGATGCGAAACGGTTTTCATGAGGATGGTCTTGCCAGCGCAGTTGACGTGGTCGAGGCAATCAACCGTTCCAACACTTTTCGGGTAGCGGCCGAATGAGCGCGATAGAACATATCGCGGCGCACACATTTCATGGCCGCAAGGGAAGGGTCGAAAACTCCTTTCGCTATTCGCTTGATTTCGTGATGTTCGACCCAGAGACGGATAGTTCAGCGCCTCTTTTGTTTTCGCGCGATGCCTTCAACCTGATGAGCGTCCGGGATATTGATCATGGTGGCTCCCCCGGCAAAGGCCATGGGGCAAAATGGCTGCGGAGGCTTTTCTCAGAGTTCCAAATCACGCAGCCTTCACATCTCGCGCTGCTCACGCAGCCTCGTGTACTGGGGCATGGTTTTAATCCGGTCAGCTTCTGGTTCTGCTTCGATGCGAACAGCAAGCTGTTTGCGGTCGTCGCCGAAGTCACCAATACCTTTGGAACGCGTCATAGCTATATTTGTCACAAGCCCGACCTGTCTGAGATCGGGCCTTCGGATCGACTGAGCGCAAGAAAGATGCTGCACGTCTCACCCTTTCAGCCACGTGAGGGCGAATACACATTTCAATTCGAACTGCAAAAGGATCGCGTCGGTGTCCGGATCGACTATGGCCGCGAAAAGGGAGGGCTAGTCGCGACGCTGACCGGACACCGGCGAATCCTGACCAACCGAGCCGTACTGTGGGCTTTCGTTCGGCGACCGTTCGGGGCGCGGCGGGTTCTAGCGCTGATCCACTGGCAGGCATTGAAACTCTGGTTCAAAGGCGCAGGATTCCGGACGCAACCAGCACCGCTCAGCCCCGATGTAAGTCGCGAATAGTGCGCCCAAGGGCGCGAGATGGGATAGTTGAAATATGGCCTCACTATTGATGTTCTTGCTTGGCGTGGTTTCCGTAGTTTTGGCAGGTCTCATGGTGCGGCGACGTTGGAGTTTTACCGCTCAGCGGCCCGACGACTATGATCAGGATTTCAAACAAATTGACATTCGAAGGATCCTGAATGGTCCTATAGCTTGCGAGGGCGTGATTTATGGCCCTATGGGACGTGTGGTTTCACGGTTCACCGGTGACTTTCATGCAGAATGGCAGGGCGACAATGGCCGGCTGGAAGAACGATTTCTTTTTGACACCGGAAATGCGCTTACACGTGTGTGGAACCTGACCCTCGGCAAAAATGGAGAAATCATAGCCTCTGCCGATGATTTGCTTGGCACAGGTCGCGGCGTGCAAAAAGGTTCGGCAGCGCATTTGAAATACCGCATACGCCTAACCGATAACGCTGGGGGGCATGTGCTGGATGTTGTGGACTGGATGTATTTGACTCCGAGCGGCGCACTCATGAACCGGTCGCAATTCCGTAAATTCGGCTTTAAAGTGGCCGAAATGATTGCGGTCATGCGTCCGGTGAATGAGGCGACACAAGGTTAAACGGCCTAATCTGAGGTGTCCGCCATAACAGACGCACAGTGAAGCCGTGCCCCCCTGTTTGCTTAAGATCAAAGACGGGATGCCCTTGGTTTGATTGTGATGGACACA
The DNA here is from genome assembly GCF_059613285.1 of Ruegeria sp. BHSB058. NCBI lineage: Bacteria > Pseudomonadati > Pseudomonadota > Alphaproteobacteria > Rhodobacterales > Roseobacteraceae > Ruegeria > Ruegeria sp. BHSB058. Next base: position 15,713 of record NZ_JBXWSF010000033.1, read on the forward strand.
ACCAAGCGGACAGAGGAGTACGGAAAATGCTGGAGATTTCGCCCAGAAAAGTGGCGCAAGTAGCCCTGATGGGGCGGGAATTGGGGCGCGCTGAAGGCGAATTGCGCGCATTTATCGACCGGATGAGCGAGGATGAACAGGCCGAGCTGGTCGCGATCATGTGGATCGGTCGCGAGAGTTTTTTTGCTGAAGATCTGGCAGAGGCTGTCGCGACTGCCAGGGCTGAAGCTTCTACACCATGCGCCGACTACCTGATCGGCACCCCACATCTGTCGGACCACCTTGAAAATGGGTTGGATGCGTTGGGTATTTCCGCAGAGGATGTGGAAAATGACCTGATGTAACCACTACCTAGGAACACGCAATAGCCGGGGCATAAACCCCGGCTTTGTTGTTCGAATTTCTGTTTGATCAGGCTTTCACACGCTCGGATTTGGGATCATACATCGGCTTGAGCGAAGCCTCGGCCTTGACCTTGGTCCCGCACACGTCGATCTCGTATGTCGAGGCGAGAATATCCGCCGCCTTTTCACCGCGGCAGGGCACATAGCCCATACCGATGGCCGCACCCAGTGCGTGACCATAGTTACCCGAACTCAGATAGCCAATATATTCGCCATCCCGCACGATAGGTTCGTTGTGGAACAGAAGAGGCTCGGGATCGGTCAGTTTAAATTGCACCATAAGGAAATTCGGTCCGCTCTCCTTGCGCTCGGCCACTGCTGCCTTGCCTATGAAATCAGGTTTCGACAGATCGACCGCAAACCCCAGCCCCGCATCGATCACGTTGTCTTCGCAGGTAATGTCGTGGCCGAAATGGCGGAACGCCTTTTCGATGCGGCAGCTGTCCATCATGTGCATGCCGCACAGTTTCAGGCCCAAATCTTCACCCGCCTCCCACAAGGTTTCGAACACGTGACCCGAAAATTCCGTCGGAATATAAAGCTCCCACCCCAGTTCGCCCACATAAGAAACCCGGTGCGCGCGGGCGATCCCCATACCGATCTCGATCTGTTGCGCGGTTCCGAACGGATTGACCGCGTTGGAAAAGTCGTTGGGCGAAACTTTTTTCAGCAACTCGCGCGAATTCGGCCCCATGACCGCCAGCACGCCTTCGGTGCTGGTGACATCGGTGATGACCAAGCGGTGATCCCCCACTAGGCGGCGCATACGCGTTTCATCGGCCAACCGGGTTACAGCCGGGGTCACAACCAGAAAGGCTGTTTCTGACAGGCGAGTGATCGTCACATCCGCCTCGATCCCACCACGAGTGTTGAGGAATTGGGTATAGACGATCTTGCCGACCGGTACGCTCAAGTTCGCGCCGCAGATATTGTTCAGAAACGCCTCGGCGTCCGGCCCCTCGACCCGCAGTTTTCCGAACGAGGTCATGTCATACATGCCCACGTTCTCGCGCACCGCACGATGTTCAGCCGCCGAGTTCTCAAACCAGTTCTGCCGCTTCCAGCTATACCGGTATTCGCGTTCCTGCCCTTCTTTCGCGAACCAGTTGGCGCGCTCCCATCCGCCGATTTCGCCGAAAACGGCGCCTTGTTCCTTGAGGTGATGATGAAACGGCGTGCGCCGCACCCCTCGAGCCGTCGCCATCTGACGATAGGGGAAGTGATCGGCATAAAGCAGTCCCAACGTTTCCTTGGAGCGCTCGAAGAGATAGTGCTTGTTGCCCTGGAACGGGTGCATTCGCCCGATATCCACATCGCCCAGATCAAACGGTTTTTCACCATCTTCCATCCACTGCGCCAATGCCATGCCCGCGCCGCCCGCCGACTGGATACCAATAGAGTTGAAACCGGCGGCGACCCAGACATTGTCCATCTCGGGCGCAAGGCCCAAGTGGTAAGCATCATCGGGGGTAAAGGATTCCGGACCGTTGAAGAAAGTATGGATGCCTGCCTCGGCCAGCATCGGCATCCGGTTACAGGCCGCTTCCAGGATCGGCTCGAAATGGTCGAAGTCTTCGGGAAGCTGGTCGAACTCAAAGCTGTCGGGAATGCCGTCCATACCCCAGGGTTTGGACTTTGGTTCAAACGCGCCCAAAAGGATCTTGCCTGCGTCTTCCTTGTAATAGGCGCATTCATCCGCCACCCTCAGCACAGGCATCTGTTTAAGACCCGGAATCGCTTCGGTCACGATATAGAAATGTTCACAGGCATGCAGCGGAACGTTCACACCGGCCATTTTGCCAACTTCACGACCCCACATACCAGCACAGTTGACAATGTGATCACATTCGATGTGACCCTGCTCCGTACCATCATCCGATGCCCAGTCCACTCCGGTCACGCGGCGGTTGTGCCGTTTGATACCGGTTACCTTGACGCGCTCCTTGATCAACGCCCCATTCTGACGTGCGCCCTTGGCCATCGCCAACGCGATATTGGCCGGATCGCCTTGCCCGTCCAGCGGAAGAAAAACACCCCCGGTCACGTCATCGGTGTTGAGGTATTCGTATTTCGCCTTGACCTCTGCCGTGGTCAGTTCATGCACTTCAACGCCGAATGCCCGTGCCATAGCCGCCGTGCGGAACAGTTCTTCGCGGCGCTCTTTGGTCAGGGCCACGTTAATCGATCCTGTGCGCCGGAACCCGGTTTCCACCCCGGTTTCTTCGCTGATCCTGCCATAAAGTTCCTGCGTATATTTGGCCAACTTGGTCATGTTCGACGACGGGCGCAGCTGTGCAATCAGGCCGGCCGCGTGCCAAGTTGTTCCGGACGTCAACTGCTTGCGTTCCAGCAGTACGACGTCCTTCCAGCCTATCTTGGTCAGGTGATAGGCCACCGAACATCCGATCACACCACCACCGATGATGACCACGCGGGCCTTGTTGGGAAGGTCAGCCATTTTCAAAGACTCCGATTCTGATTTAACCGCATCTTGCCATTTAAAGACGGCAAGAAATCCACCAAAAACGTCAGAACAATCGGGAAAATCACCCTGCTTCGCCAGCGCGCCGTTTGCTGCGCATGGCAAAGGGCGTAATGCCAAAAACGCTTTTGTAGACCGCCGAAAAACCGTTGGGGAACCCACAAGCCAGCCCGATTTCATGGATGCTCATCGTCGTGTTCAGCAGCAGATTGTTGGCCTTGGCAAGACGCAATTCCCTGTAGTACCCGTTCGGTGTCGCCCCCAAATAGGTTCTGAACTTGCGTTCAAGAGATCGGTTCGACAGGTCCAGCGCAGCAACAATTTCGTTGATCGGTACCGGTTCTTCGATATTGGCTTGCATGATCTCCAGAGCCTGATCCAGTTTACTGTCACCTGTTTCGCTCGTCCGGACACCGGAATATGGCTGCATCGAGCCGAAGTCGCGAATATGTTCGTGCAGCATCACGTTCGCGACCGTCATTTTGGCCGCTCCCGAAACATGGCGACCAATCAAGGCCAAGGCGATATCCACGGTCGACCCCATACCAGCGCAGGTGACAACGGGCCCATGTTCGGTGGCGATGGAATACTTGGCGACAAACCCGCTGCCACGTTCGCTCAAAAACGATGCGTTCTCCCAGTGGGTCGCGTGATCCTGCGCCCCTTTGTCCTTGATATACCGGCTTGCGGCCTCCGCCAGAAGAAAGACCTGCGCTCCACGATATGTGTAACCCGAAATCACCCGTGTCAGAGAAAGCGCGGGATTGTCCGGATCGGAGTTTCCGATGACGAAAACATAGTCGGCATCTGGCTGGGTTGGGATCGGCGTCGTCTCGACAAACGCATCGGATCGACTGCGCACGACACCGCCATCCAGTGATCTATAGGCCCATTGAAATGGAGGTTGCGGGCAAACGCGATTAGCAATTCTTATGACGTCGACAATCCCCGCCACTTCGATCAATACAAAGCCGTCCGCAACGACGATGTCGATCTTCCATTTTTTGGGGACCGTATTGTCTTTTCGTCTTGCCGGTCTGGCTGTCACAAGCCTGCCCTCACGCAATCTTGTGGCCCGCAGCGCGGAGGCGGTGAGCTAGTGCTTCGATATGATCCGGGCCGACCTCACAGCAACCACCGACAATCGTGGCGCCTTGCACGATCCAGCCCATTGCGAGTTCGGCATAGGCCGCCGGGTCTAGGTCCTGGCGCTGTTCCAGTGCATCCACTGTTGGTTCATCTTTCAGGAATCCTTCAGAGATGCGGGTAAACCCGTTGGCGTAGGCCCCGTATGGCTTTCCCATCGTCTTGAGGATATCTAGCGCTGCCGCGATAGCCTCGGGAGGCGAACAGTTGATCAGGACGGCTTCAGGGTCGAACCGCGCGACCAGCGGGGCAATATTGCCCAGTGGTTCGCCTGAGCGCAGGCGGGTGCCATCATCATCCATGACTGTGAGCGCCAGCCAGACCGGTTTTCCGCATTCATGTGTTCCGCGTAGCGCACCATCGGCCTCTTGAACCGAAGATACGGTTTCGATCAGAAAAAGATCGACACGTTTCGACATAAGCACCACCAGTTCTCTGAACTTCTCTGCTGCCTCGGCAGGATCAGGGTTCAGATCAGGGCGATATGAGGCCAGCAATGGTCCCAGCGAACCAGCTATACGACTGCCCGTGACATCGCGCGCACGTTCTGCCTGCGTCAAAGCTGTGTTGATCAGTGCCGGCATCTGATCCTCCAATCCGACGCGGACAAGACGCGAACGGTGGACTGCGTATGTGTTGGTTGTCGCCACAGTCGCACCGCGCCTGAAATAATCAGCATGCACATCACCTACCAGGTTCGGATGATCGATCATCACACGCGTGGACCAAAGCGGAGTTGCCCGGTTACCGCTGCGCTTGACCAGTTCTTGACCAATGGATCCGTCCAGAAGCGTTATTTCAGCCATGATTGACCTCTTTATGGAATGAGAACAATTTTTCCGGGAAGGGATTTGGATTGAAATTCCTCCTGCGCCTGGAGGATGTCACGCAGAGGATAGGTTTTTGAAACAACCGGCCTAATCCGACCTTCATTCATGAGCGAAACGAGACGTCCAAAGACTTCAGGCGCCTGATGCGTGCAGCCATGAATGGTGATGTCGCGCAGATAGATGTCGCGCAAATCCGCTTCGACAATCGGCCCAGCGATCGCACCCGATACAGCATAGTGCCCACCCGGTTTTAGGGACAGAATTAGTCCGGGCCAGGCAGGGCCACCAACAACGTCGATCACCACTTCGAACGTGTCATTCGGCAAAGCGCTATCGCGGTCGAGAGTCTCTGCAGCGCCCTGGTCCCTGACAATGCGGGCCTTGGCCGGACTGGTCACGCCACATACTGTGGCACCCCGAAGAGCAGCAAGTTGCACGGCGGCGAGGCCGACACCACCTGATGCGCCGGTGACCAAGACCTTATGTCCCGCCGTGACGCCAGCGCGGGTCAGCAAGTTCTCCGCCGTGCCGAACGCACATGGGATCGCCGCAATCTCGACATCCGTCAGCGGAGAGCCCGAGACGTCATACAGGTCATCAGACTCGACGAGGCAATATTCAGCAAATGCTCCGTCTATTTCAGAACCCAGCGCGATATAACCCCAAGGCGCACCGGGACGGGGGCGCGGAAGGTTGACCGGGCATGTAACGCGTTGCCCAGCGCGAAATCGCTCTGCACCAGGACCGACTTCCTCGACGATGCCGCATAGATCACCGCCCTGAATGCGAGGAAAGTTCAACGCTCCTCCCCATCCACCTTCCTCGACTTCTTGGTTCACTTCGTTGGTGGCCCCGGTTACATTCGAAGAATACCAACCCACCCTCGTGTTGATATCGGTATTGTTCACCGCCGCTGCGGCGACGCGTACAAGAACCTGTCCCGGCCCGGGGGTCGGGACAGATATATCATCGCGCCATTCCAACGCCTCTGGCCCACCGTGCCGGGTGAGATATATACCTTGCATGCGCCGGGTCATCATTCTCTCCTATGTCTTGGTGAGCCGACATTAGCACATCAGGCGCGCAACCGTTCGTTGGCAGGGTCCCAAAGTGGTTGGTCTTCCTGAACCACGGCGCGGCATTTCTGGCCATAGATTTCCACCTCAAGCTCGGTCCCGGGCACCGCAAGTTCAGAGCGAACCATACCCAAGGCAATCGAGGCATTCACTCGATAGCCCCAGGCCCCTGATGTGGTTTCCCCTACGATCTGACCGTCGTGCCAGATGCAGGACATATACGGTGCATCTGCGTCATCCGCTTCCACGATCAGGGTCACGAAGCTTTTACTTACCCCTTGCTGTTTTTCATTCTGGATTGCAGCCTTGCCAACGAAGTCCTGTGGCTTGTCGAGTTTCACGAACCGTTCAAGACCTCCCTCGAGCAACGAGTAGTCGGTGGACAGATCACCTTTCCACGCCCTGTACCCTTTTTCGACGCGCAGCGAGTTCAGAGCGTACATGCCAAACGGTTTGGCTCCCGCACCAAGGATAGCCTCATAAATGGCGGGCTGGTTCTCATTGAGGCAATGCACCTCCCATCCCAATTCGCCAGCAAAGGAAACACGAACCAGACGGCAGGGTTGCCCGGCCAAAACTGCATCCTGATGCGTCAGCCAACCCATGGACAGATCCGCTTTGGCCCCAATTTGCTCCAGTAGGTCCCGAGCTTTCGGGCCGCTCACGATCATGGTTCCCCAGTCACGAGTATGGTCGGTCAGACTGACTCCCGCAGGCAAGTTGCCTTTCAGCAACTCGAAATCATGCCATTGGGCTGCACCCGCGGTGATCATGGTGAAGTGGTCCTCGGAATGGCGCATACAGGACATTTCCGTCAAAATGCGGCCCCGGCTATCCGAGAAATAGACTAGGTTCATCCGGCCGACTTTCGGAAGGCCACCTGTGATCAAGCCCCGCAGGTAGTCCGCCGCACCTGTGCCTTCGAGATTGAAGCGGGAAAACCCCGGAAGATCGAGTACCCCGACAGAGTCGCGCACGGCCTCGCATTCTTCCTTGATGCGTTGCGCCCACGGGCCGGAGCGTCCCCAAGTGCGGGTTGATTCAAGTGAGATATCGTCACCCGGCTGCGCAAACCAATTGGCGCGTTCCCATCCGTTGAACGCCCCCATCACACCACCAAGGTCTTTCACCCTTGCATGAACCGGGCTGAGTTTCTTGTCACGCCCAGCGGGCCATTCGTGATACGGGAAATGCATGGCGTATTCGTTGCCATAGACTTCCAGGCCCTTCTGGTTGCAGTAGTTCTGATCAGTATAGTCCGTGTAACGACGTGGGTCGACGGCCCACATGTCCCATTCGGTGTGACCATCGACGATCCATTCGGCCAATACCTTACCAGCACCGCCACCTTGAGCGATGCCAAAGGTGAACACGCAGGCCTCGAAGGCGTTTTTGACTCCCGGCATCGGGCCAATCAGCGGCAGGCCATCCGGAGCATATGGAATGGGGCCATTAATCACACGGGATACACCTGCCGTGCCAAGCGCCGGAACGCGTTCCATTGCATCGGTTACGATATCCTCGATCCGGTCAAGGTCGTCATTCCATAGCTGAAACGAGAAGTCTTCGGGCATCGGGTCGTCCTCAGACATCCAGTGCCCCTTGCAATTGGGTTCATATGGACCGAGGTTGAAACCGTTCTTTTCCTGCCTCAGGTAGTAGGAGATATCCACGTCGCGCAGCAACGGCAGCTTTTTCCCAGACTCCTTTGTATAGGCCTCGATCTCAGAAATCTCTTCACTTAGCAGGTACTGGTGGCTCATCACCATCATGGGCACAGTGCGCCCGCCATAGGGTTTGAACCACTCGCCCACTCGCTGGGCATAGTAACCAGCGGCGTTCACCACATAATCACAAGCGATGTCGCCTTTTTCAGTGTGCACCATCCATGAGCCATCATTGTTCTGCGTAACGCCAGTGGCCGGGGTGAAACGCAAAATTCTTGCACCCATGTCGCGCGCGCCCTTGGCCAGCGCCTGCGTCAGCTGAGCGGGATCGATGTCACCGTCATGCGGATCATAGAGCGAGCCTACAATGTCATGGGTTTCGAGGAAAGGATACCGCGCCTTGGTTTCTTCCGGGCTGAGGATCTCGATATCCATACCCTGATACCGACCCATGGCAGCGGCGCGCTGGAACTCCTGCATCCGCTCCTTGCTGTGCGCCAACCGGATAGACCCAGTTACATGATAGTTCATCGGATAATCGACTTCTTCACCCAAGCGCGAATACAGCTCTGTCGAGTAGCGTTGCATATTCATGATCGCCCAGGAGGTCGAAAACGTCGGTACGTTCCCGGCGGCATGCCATGTAGACCCGGCGGTCAACTCGTTTTTTTCGAGCAGAACGCAGTCAGTCCAACCTTTCTTGGCCAGATGGTAAAGCGAGGAGGCCCCCACAACACCGCCACCTATGATGACCACGCGGGCTTTCGTCGGAAAATCACTCATAGTTCTAAGTCCCTGTCATTGCGCCTGTTGAGGCAAGTTGTCCGTGATGTCGTAATAATCCCCTTTGTCGGCCACAAAGATGTGCCGCGCGAGGACAAGCCCGGTGGGCGCGTCCAGCGCACCCATCGAGATCGAAATCGTGTCCTCGTCATTGTGCTGCCAGAAGAGGAACGTACCGCATTTACTGCAGAACCCGCGTTTTGCGGTATCCGATGCGCGGAACCAGCCGAGTGCGTGGGAAATGCTGAACGTCAAGTTATCTTGATGCGTCGAGGTCGATGCCCAGACATGCCCTGACTGCTTGCGGCACTGACTGCAATGGCAAACCGAAGGCGGGGAAAGCTCTCCGTCGATGTTGAAGGAAACCGAGCCGCACAAGCAGGAGCCAGTTTGCATTGCGTTATCCTCTAGCTGCAGGCGCGGCACTGGTCCCCAGCAACACACCATAGATGATGAAACAGGTGGCCATGATCCGGCGCACCCAGACGTTAAAGACGGCACCAATGGCGGCCTTGCCCATCAGAGCGCCCAACAGGGTAAAGCCGGTATAGCTGAGGGTGGTTATCGCCAGAGCAGTGGGTACGATGACCACCATTTGCTGCCAGATCGGTACATCCGGTTGAACGAACTGCGAAAAAGCCGCCAGGTATCCCGCTACGCTTTTTGGGTTGATCGTGGCAATTGCCAGCGCATGTATATAGACGTGGCGAGCCGGGCGTTCGTCTGCGCGAACGGGCGTTTTGGCAGTCATCCAGCCCCGCACCCCTAGCCATATCAGAAAACCGGCTCCGATCAGTTTGGCGACAAAAAAACCGGTCGGAGATGCCGCGATAAGCGCGGTCACTCCAAGCGCCGACAGGATCAGAAAAGCACTGGCCTGAGTCAGGATTGCAAGCACACCAAGCATTGCCTTTACGAAAGGCAGACTCATTCCGTTTGAGATGCAATTGACCGCATTCGGCCCCGGTGTGGTGACAAAGACCACCCAGAACAGTGCAAATACCGTCCAAGCATCGAAACTCATCAATACACCGGTGGGGCGATGACCCAGACGGCCACGGCGGGTTCGTCATAGGGATTGGCCCATTGATAGGGTTCATGTTTGATCCGGAAGCTGTCGCCGGGACCAACGGTAAAGGCGCGGTTGCCGATAATCAGATCCAGCCGACCCGAAACCATATATCCGACCTCCTGCGTTGGCCGGTTGGCTGGGGTCTGCATCCGCGAACGGGGCCGGAAGGTCGAATGCACCATTTCAAAGTCATCTGTCAGATCAGGAGAAAGCAGTTCTTCGATCAGCCCTTCCTCACCAGAACCCATCGGGCGGCGCGACCCGGCGCGGACGACATATCCCTGCTCGTCTTTAAGTGCCGCGGAATGGGCGAAAAGCATCGACATCGGCACGCCTAGACATGCCGCAATCTGGCGCAGATCCGAGATCGAAGGTTCGGACTTGTCGCGCTCTACCTGGCTGAGCCAACCAACCGAACGGTTAAGACGCCTCGCGATCTCGGTCAGCGTCAAGCCACGCGCCTTGCGCAAGGCGCGGATATCGGCCCCGAGTGTGGCGCTGTGACGGGCTTGCGTGTTCAAAAAACCGCTCCGAATCTCGTGAAATTTCTACTCACTTTTTCACGATGCCGCAGGTTCGTGAAATTTCCAAGAGATTTTTCATTTGATGGCCGGGGCCCGATTGGCTATGTCCGCCTAATGTGGATTGCAGTGATGTATCTATGGGCCGTCAACCTGTTGACCTTACTGGCCTTCGGCTGGGACAAATTGCGCGCAGGCCGTCGCAAGCGTATTTCCGAGCGCACTCTGTTATGGCTGGCGGTGATCGGTGGTAGCCCTGGGGCGGTTTTGGGAAGATGGGTTTTCCGCCACAAGAGCCGCAAACGTAGGTTCACAGTTTGGCTGATTGCGATCGTTGCCGCACAGGTGGTGGGATATGTCTGGTTAACCGAAGGTAAGCCGCCTTTTTTTCCCTGACACTGGTTGGCAGCGTGACTTACGAACGAGAAAAAACCCGAGACAGGATCGATGACAGGGCCTCGGCATCTTTTGTCGTAAACGCATCTGGCTGATCACTGTCGATATCAAAAACCGCGATGACTTCACCGCTTCCGTTGCGCACCGGCAAAACCAACTCGGACCGGGTCGAAGATGCGCATGCAATATGCCCGGGGAAGGCATCTACATCGGGAACTATAAGCACTTCTCCAGTCCGCGCTGCGGCACCGCAAACGCCACGATCGAAAGGAATGGCAAGACAGCCATGGCCGCCCTGATAAGGGCCAATCTTGAGCAGTTTAGGTTCCGTAACACGATAAAATCCCGTCCAATCGAAGCGGTCGTCGGCATGATGCACCTCACAGGCGACGGTGGCCATCAGCGCCACTTCATCGGTTTCGCCTTCGGTGAGGGCGGCGATGGTTTTTGCAAGAGAGGCGTAGTCGGCGTTCATGATTGTTTTCTTTCAACAATGCCGGGGGCGTTGCCCCCGGAATATTTGGAAAAAGATGAATGGTCAAATGCGCTCAACGGCGATGGCCGTGCCTTCACCACCACCAATGCATATAGCTGCCACCCCGCGTTTGAGGTTTCGTTTCTCCAACGCGTTCAGAAGCGTCACGATTATGCGTGCTCCCGAGGCCCCAATCGGGTGCCCCAAGGCGCAGGCGCCGCCGTTTACGTTTATGATTTCACGCGGCAAGCCCATTTCTCTCATGAAGGCCATGGGAACGACGGCAAAAGCCTCGTTGACTTCCCACAGATCAACATCGTCCTTGTTCCAGCCGATGCGATCGAGAAGCTTCTTCGCAGCCGGTACGGGTGCGGTGGTGAAAAGACCCGGCGCCTGAGCATGGCTTGCATGCCCAACAATACGGGCCCGCACGGCCAAGCCTTGAGCCTCGGCCGCCTCGGCAGAAGCCAGAACCAGTGCGGCAGCCCCATCAGAGATGGACGATGAATTCGCAGCCGTCACAGTACCGTCCGAGCGGAAGGCCGGTTTCAGAGAGGGTATCTTGTCCGGACGCGCGGATTTTGGCTGTTCGTCGGCGTCGCAAATCACTTCTCCATTGCGCGTTTTCACAGTCACGGCGGTGATTTCGCCATTGAATGCCCCGTTATCCTGGGCCTTTAGCGCGTTGGAGAGGGATTGAAGCGCATATTCGTCCTGCGCCTCACGGGTGAACTGATAGGTTTCAGCGCAATCCTCGGCGAAAGTTCCCATCAGGCGGCCCTTGTCATAGGCATCCTCGAGGCCATCAAGGAACATGTGATCCACAACCTGTCCGTGGCCAATCCGGGCACCACCACGCATTTTGGGCAGAAGATATGGTGCATTGGTCATGCTTTCCATCCCACCCGCGATCATTGTATCGGCGTGTCCCAGCGCGATCCGGTCAAAAGCCATCATGGCCGCCTTCATACCCGACCCGCACATCTTGTTGAGCGTAGTCGCGGGCACCTCTTCGCCCAGACCGCCAGCAAAGCCTGCTTGCCGTGCCGGGGCCTGCCCTTGCCCAGCGGGCAAAACGCAACCCATCAGAACCTCATCCACTGTACATGCCCCCGCACCTTGCAGAGCGGCGCGGATCGCAGCCCCCCCAAGATCGGCGGCGGAAACGCCGCCAAACATACCCTGAAACCCGCCCATAGGTGTCCGTGCAGCCCCAGTAATAACAACAGCCTTCATTTTAGATATTCCTCCTGATCCAGGGACTTGAATACCGAATGGTAAGATTTGACGTCTAGCGTATTTCTACGCAAGGATTTCGCTTTTTAGGGGGCAGGTATGGGGCTAACCAGCACTGCGGCGGGAAACGTTCAGGTGATCACCGTGCACGCGGATCGTATTGATGCGGCGATGGCGATCCAGTTCAAAGAAGATATGCGCAACGAGACGGAAAGTGGCGCAGAGTATGTGATCCTTGATCTGACTGCCGTCGAATTTATAGATTCCAGCGGGTTGGGTGCCATTGTGGCCTCAATGAAGCAACTTGGGGGCGAACGCCGTCTGGATCTGGTCGGACTGTCGCCGATGGTAGAAAAGGTCTTTCGTTTGACGCGCATGGATACGGTTTTTGTCCTTTTTCCCAACCTGGACAGCGCCTTGGCAGAAGCAGCAGTATCCCGATAGCCGGAGGCAAACGTTTTGAAGCGCGCGTCCGACGGAAATTTTTTTGAGCTGGCGTTTCTTGCCACCGAGACCGAAGCCAGCGCCGGAATATCAGCGCTAGCTGCCCATTTTCGTTCCCTTGGGCTTTCCGAAGAGCATGCAGGCGAGGTTCGAATTGCCCTGACCGAAGCAATCAACAATGTAGTGGAACACGCATATGCTGGCGTCGAGCCGGCTCAGGTTCGAATAAACTGTCGTCAAACACAGGATCGCCTGGATATCCTTGTTTCCGATACCGGGAATCCGTTGCCCGGCGGCAAAGTCCCCTTGGGAGAGCCCGCAGATGTAGATACCTGCCTGCAGGAACTACCCGAGGGTGGGTTTGGCTGGTTTCTGATTCGCCAAATTGCCAACGATATCAAGTACGAGCGCAAACAAGGGTATAACCGCTTGTCCTTACGCTTTGATATGCCCCAAAACTTCCACCCTTCGCCATAATAAAGTCAAGGTCACAACATTGTCCCGCCGCAAACTTGGACGAACCTGATCATGTAGCTCAAGATAGCTTCCCTCGGCGCCATGCGTCACAGCCCCCACCAGTGAGCGGCGCCGAGGAACACCCCCCTAAAAACTGTTATTGGACTTTCTGCCAACACAGCCTAACTTCCGCACGTTCGACAGGAAGAGGCGAAAAATGCGTGATTTTCACCAGCCGGGGCGATCCGAAGTTCTGGCAACTGAAGGGATGTGTGCAACGTCTCATCCACTCGCAACGCAAGCCGCATTGGACATTCTCAAAATTGGCGGCAATGCGATGGACGCTGCAATAGCGGGAGCGACTCTTTTAGGCATCTGTGAACCGCAAATGACGGGGATCGGCGGTGATTGCTTTGTCTTGTTCAACCGTTCGGGCAACTCAGTTGTTCATGCCCTGAACGGATCCGGCAGATCAGCAAATGCATCCAGCGCTCGAGATCTGCGCAATTGCGGCTATAGTTCAATGCCTTTGTACAGCCCTCATGCTGTGACTGTACCCGGTGCTGTCGATGCGTTCTGCCACCTTTCGGAAACCGAAGGTCGCTTGGGCCTGGACAGGTTGCTACAGCCGGCAATCCACTATGCCGAGGCAGGAGTTCCCGTCGCACCCAGAGTCGCGTTCGATTGGGGTTTGGGATCCGGAAACTTGCAAGGCGCTGGTCGGCACTTTTATTTGGTCGGCGGAAAAAGCCCAGTAATAGGTCAGTTGTTTCGCGCTCCCCAACAGGCCGAAGTCTTGCGCCGAATCGCGCGTGGCGGGAAAGAGGCCTTTTATAGCGGCGAAATTGCCGAAGACATGGTCTCCTCGCTCAACGCTTTGGGTGGAGTACACACGCTTGAAGATTTCGCCAACACTCGCTGCATCCAAACAACTTCCGTAAGCACCATCTATAAAGACGTCGAACTAGTTGAACACCCACCAAACGGCCAAGGGGCGACGGCACTTTTGCTGCTAAACATCCTCAGCCATTTCGATCTGGCATCGATGAACCCGTTGGGTTGCGAACGCGTGCATATCGAAGCCGAAGCAACAAAACTCGCCTATGACGCACGCAACCGCTTCATTGCCGATCCGGATAGCACTGAGCGGCTGGAACATATGCTTGCCCCGGAAACCGCCTCAAAACTTGCGAGCCTGATCAACGCCACTAAAGTATTACCACCGGTGAAGTCTCTGACCGAGGCGATTCACAAGGATACGGTGTATATCACCGTCGTGGATCGGGACCGCATGGCCGTGTCACTGATTTATTCGATCTATCACAGTTTCGGATCTGGCATTGCGTCAGACAAATTTGGCATATTGCTGCAAAACAGAGGCGCTGGCTTCAATCTGACCGCCGGCCATCCGAACGAGTTAGGCGGCGGTAAACACCCTATGCACACCATCATCCCCGGAATGCTGCGCGAGAATGGTCGGGTAACAATGCCATTCGGCGTCATGGGCGGCGCCTATCAGCCAACGGGTCATGCCCGGTTCGTTACAAACCTCACCGATGCCGGCATGGGTTTGCAGGAGGCCATTGCAGCGCCTCGGGCATTTGCCGACAGCGGTGTTCTAAAAATCGAACGTGGATATCCGAATGAAGTGAAACAACAGTTGACCGATCTAGGGCACAAGATCGAGACGCCCGAAGCACCGCTCGGGGGTGCTCAGGCCATTCGAATTCGAGATGATGGTGTCCTGGAAGGCGCCAGCGATCCGCGAAAAGACGGTTGCGCACTGGGATACTGATGCCAAAAAACGCTGCTGGACTTTCAATTTAGTTGGAAATGAAGCGGGTAAGCCCCGTCCCGAAATGGGCCAAACATATCCGGGATGTCCGGGTGATCGACAGGTTCCCCGGACCAGTCTTCGATCAGGTTCTGTTCGGAAACATAAGCAACGTAATAAGACTGATCGTTCTCGGCGAGAAGATGATAGAATGGTTGCTCTTTCGCCGGTCGGCTGTCCTCGGGAATCGCTTGATACCATTCTTCAGTGTTAGAAAATTCTGGATCAACGTCAAAAACCACCCCTCGGAAAGGGTGCTTTTTATGACGAACCACTTGTCCAAGGTGGTATTTTGCGTGTGTTTTCAACATTACTTGGCCCCCAAAGTCATTTTTACCCTTAACGCATCGCAAAAGTCCAATACTTGCTCAGAAATCGCAGGAAACAGTCTGTGAACTCTGACTTTACAGTTATCCCCACAGGTTGTTGCCACGTCAATTTTTCCTTTGCGCCATCAACTGTTGTACTCATTCCACAACTGAGGTGGAGATACACCAAATTGCACTGTTGAAGGACCCTTCATAACCGAATGTGATTTCATCGCGTCGCGAGTTGCGCTATCATCTGAAAAAAAGGCAAGAGGCAGATGAGCAGATCTCTTTGCGCACTATTGGCGGTGCTGATGCTAGCGTCGTGCAGCGGTGGGTCCAAGACTCCTCCGCGCAATCTCAATGACGCTTGCAGCATTGCAAGAGAGCGCCCCGACTATATCAAAGCTTTCAAATCGACCGAACGCAAATGGGGTGTCCCGGTCCATGTTCAGATGGCAACCATCTATCAGGAAAGCCGTTATCGCGCTGACGCCCGCACGCCGCACAAGTTCGTTCTGGGCGTGATCCCGATGGGGCGGCAGAGCAGTGCTTATGGCTTTAGCCAAGCTTTGGACGGAACGTGGGAACAGTACCAGAAGGAAACCGGAAAACGGCGTGCAAAGCGGAACCGTATTCGAGACGCGTCCGATTTCATGGGTTGGTACATGAACAAAAGCTGGGAAAAGAACGGCATCCACCCCAGTGATACGCGAAACCAGTATCTGGCCTATCACGAAGGCCATGCCGGTTACGCACGCGGAAGCCACAATGGCAAATCCTGGTTGTTACGCGTCGCCGACGACGTTGATTCCCGTGCCGACCTGTACCGTCAGCAATTGACAGGTTGCCGATACTAGCCCTTGATGCAGCGCGCTTCAGCGATTGCCCGAGACGCGCGGTTCTCCGTCGATGAATAGGTTCTGGTTCAGGCTGTTTCCCGTTGTCAGCGGCCCCAGGATCACGGTCGTTCGTGCTCCGCCACTGTCATGCACGACCCATTTGCGCAGCTCCACCGGATCGCTCGTGAACATCAGTTCAATCTTGCCGTAATCCGGATTTTCCGGATCCTGCGCTGTAACAACGGTCGCGGTGCCGTCGAATTCATGTCCTACGACCATGTTGGCTCGACCAAGATCCACGGTCGGGGCCAGAACGATGGACAGTGGCGTTCGCCTGAGCGGGTACTGCTCGGGCGGTTGGTTGGATTTGGGATCGTGGATGATCACCGATCCGCCTTTGGCCAACACCACTGCTCGCTCGGGCGGGTCGTATTCGAACCGCATCCGACCCGGACGCTGCAACCACAACTTTCCAGTGCTTAGGGAAGCATCATCATTGACTTGGGTGAATGTGGTTTCAACAGTTTTCAAGCTGTTGAGGTAGTTCGAAATGTCTGCAAGCGGCAGTTTGTCTGCGGCCCAGGCCACTGGGGCCAGTAAGGAAAATGCAAGGGCATAAGCGATCTGTTTCATAGTGATCAGATAAGTGTTCTGCCCTCGCTTTGGAATGCCCTATTGTTCTGGCACCAGAATTTCGCGCTTGCCGACATGGTTGGCCGGCGAAACTATGCCTTCGTCCTCCATCTGCTCGACCAGCCGAGCAGCCTTGTTATAGCCGATAGCAAGCTTTCGCTGGATGTAGGAGGTCGAACATTTGCGATCCTTGATCACGATCGCAACGGCTGTGTCGTAGAGCGCATCTTCACCATCGGTGTTGCCGCCGGTATTCAGACCCAGAACTGCGTCGATGTTGTCTGCCTTTTCCTCGTCCGGGCCTTCAACCACACCACCCACATAATCGGCTGGGCCAAATGCTTTCAGGTGGTTGACGACCTCTTCGACCTCTTCATCCGACACGAACGGTCCATGGCAACGAGTTATCTTGGCCCCACCAGCCATATAGAGCATATCGCCCTGCCCCAACAGTTGCTCGGCGCCCATTTCGCCTAGAATGGTACGGCTGTCGACCTTTGAGGTTACCTGAAACGAAATCCGAGTGGGGAAGTTGGCCTTGATTGTGCCGGTGATGACGTCGACAGACGGGCGCTGCGTCGCCATAATCAGGTGAATACCCGAGGCGCGCGCCATTTGCGCCAGACGTTGGATGCAAGCCTCGATTTCCTTGCCTGCGACCATCATCAGGTCGGCCATCTCGTCGACGATGACAACGATATATGGCATGGCCTTGGGTTCGAACTGTTCTGTCTCGAAAATCGGCTCGCCGGTTTCCTCGTCAAATCCAGTTTGGACAGTACGGCTGAACATCTCACCTTTGGACAGCGCGTCCTTCACCCGACCATTATAGCCCGCGATGTTGCGCACGCCCATCTTGGACATCTTGCGATACCGATCCTCCATCTCGCCCACGACCCATTTCAAGGCAACGACCGCTTTTTTCGGATCGGTCACAACAGGACTTAGCAGATGCGGAATGCCGTCATAAACCGAAAGCTCCAGCATCTTGGGATCGATCATGATCAGGCGGCATTCGTCTGGCGTCAGCTTGTAGAGCAGCGACAGGATCATGGTGTTGATCGCCACCGACTTACCCGACCCCGTGGTCCCGGCAATCAGCAGGTGGGGCATCTTGGCGAGGTTGGCCACAACCGAACCGCCACCGATGTCTTTGCCCAGCGCCAACGGCAAAGCATGATTTCCGTCTCCAAAATCCCGGCTGGCCAGGATTTCCCTCAACACCACCATTTCGCGATTGTCGTTGGGTAGTTCGATCCCGATGACCGAGCGGCCCGGCACGGTCGAGACCCGCGCTGAAAGCGCCGACATCGAGCGTGCGATGTCGTCTGCCAAACCGATAACGCGGCTAGCCTTGAGGCCCGGCGCTGGTTCCAGCTCGTACATGGTGACGACGGGACCGGGGCGGACGCTGACGATCTCTCCTTTCACCCCATAATCGTCGAGCACGTTTTCCAGCATCCGCGCGTTTTCCTCAAGCGCTTCGTCGCTGAGGTGATGGCGCTGGATGTTTGCCGGGTTGGACAGCAGGTTGAGCGGCGGCAGCTCAAAATCAGCAGCGTTGTCTTCAAAGGACAGCGCCGGTTGCGCCTCGGCCTGCGCCCGACGCGAAGGTTGTGGCACACGGCGGACGGGTTGTGCCACGACGGGTTTGCGTGGCTCTGCAATCGGGATCGGCATACGAGGAGTAGAGGGTGAAACTTCCGACTCTTCGTCGATCATCGGTTCATCGGCAAAATCGTCATAGGTTTCGACCACATGCTCGTGACCGGCTTGATCCCAACCCGGCTCAAAAGCATTCAGCGCTGGTTCCATCGGCAATGTTACACCTGCAGTCAGCGGCGGCTCGGGTGGCAGTTCGCCACCCCGGTTCACATTCAGGATCAGTGGATCCGGCCCACGCCCACGCCCTTTGGTCAGCGGCCTGTTTGGATCTGGTTCAGGCTCCATCGAACCGGTGGCAACCTGCCGGTTCCGCACAGCCGCGGCAATCTTGGATCGAATACGGTCGTCCCCGGGCATCTCGTCATAACCCTGTACCGGTACGGCTTCGACCAGTTCAGGTTCTGGCATTGGGTCGGGGCGACGGATCAGGCCCGGCATGCGTGCCAGCAGTCCAGATTTCGGAGTGCGTTCCGCCTGAGGGGGATGGGCATAGCCTTCTTCAAAAAACTCTTCCGAAAATGCTGTGTCGTCATCAATTGAATGGTTGATCACAGCGCGCACTGCAGCGCGTCCATCGGCCCATTGCGCCCGACGGTCCCGTGCCGCCCGCGCCGTCGCCTGTGCCCCGCGCCCTATGAGTGCCATCAGCATGTCGTAAGTCATCACCAGGCCCAGCAGAAACGCCCGGAAACCGCGTCTTACGTCGGCCATAGTGAAACCGAGAACAAACACACCCAGCGTCAACATGCCTGCGGCCATCGCAAGCGACATCATCTTGACCATGAAGTGCGACGAGATGGGTAACAGCGTCAGCAGCGCACCCATCACGGTATCCCCGAACAGCCCGCCAAGGCCAAAGCTGTGCGTTGTGCGCCATGCATCACCCGGAACAAGTGTCGCAGCATAGACGGATACGATCGCAATCCAGATCGGAGCAAAGATCAGGCGTGCGATGGCCCGGTCTTCGCCCGAATGAACTGCAAACCGAACGCCCCAGCCCGTCAGCACCAGAGCGACGCCCCAGCTGCCCCAACCCACAATCATGAACAACGGTGCTGCGATGGACGCACCCGCTCGTCCCATCCAGTTCTGAACCGGCGCGTCTGTCGATACCATCCAGTTCGGGTCGTCCGGTGTATAGGAAACGATCATCGCAGCGGCAGCCAACCCCAGCAGGATCAATACGATCCCGATCAGTTCCTTGCCACGCCTTTCGATTGCCGCCTGCATCTTGCTGTCCAGCAACGGATCGCGACTGCGCGTGTTGTATGATGCCATGCTACCCTCGTACCTCACGAATAGATGCAGTCGCGGAGTGTGATCAGCCCCTGCTGCAACTCTGTTTTTGGGGCCACCATCGCGACCCTGATATACCCCTCACCCGGGTTTTGCCCCGACTTACCTTGGGCGAGATAAGCACCCGGCAGCACCCGGACACCCGTCTCCCTCCAAAGCTTCAGCGCTACCTGTTCACCATTGTCCACAGGAAGCCATAAAAAGAACCCGGCCTCGGGAGGCATATAGCCCTGCACACCCTCAAAAACCTCGTCGGCGATGCGATACTTCTCTTGATAAAGCCCCCGGTTTTCCAAAACGTGCACCTCGTCGGCCCAAACTCGCGCCGCCGCCGCCTGTAAGGGAGATGGTAAGGGTGCGCCCGAATAGGCCCGCAACTGCTTGACTTTCTTGATCGTCTCCGGCCCACCGGCGATCAACCCCGAACGCAATCCGGCAAGGTTCGACCGCTTCGACAACGAGTTGAAGAGCGTGATCCTCTCGGGGTCTGCTCCCAACTCCTGCGCGACCGTCAGAACGCCGGTAGGAGCATCGTCGCGGTAAATTTCGGAATAACATTCGTCGGCAAAAATGCGGAAATCGAAATGTTCAGCCAGCCGGATCAGCTCGGCCCAATAGTCACGCGACGCAACCGCTCCCTGTGGGTTGGCAGGCGAGCAGATATAGGCAATAGTGGTTCGGTTCAGCACCTCCTCGGGCAGACTGGCATAGTCCGGCAGATGCCCCGTGGCAAAGGTTGCCGGAACAAACCACGGCTCGGCCCCAACCGAGATCGAGGCGACCATGTAAACCTGATAAAACGGGTTTGGACACAAGACTACAGGTCGCTGGCCGTTTTTCTGCTCTGGACACAGCGCCATGGCAGTGTTGTACAACCCCTCACGCGTTCCATTCAGCGCCATCACGTTGGTGTCGGGGTTCATCGAAACACCGTAGCGACGTCCGATCCAATCGGTGATCGCAGCCCTCAGTTCCGGTGTCCCGTCGTTATCTGGGTATCCCTGAAACCCGGCGGCGTTTTCCACAATCACATCCGTAACCCATTGAGGAAACGTATGTTTTGGCTCTCCTATTGTCATATGCACAATATCGCCACCCGGCTCGTGATGATCGAGCAGGGCACGCAGGCGTGGGAATGCATATGCCGGTAGGTTCGAAAACCGCTCGGGGAAATCCATCATTACTGCCTCAATATCGGGATCGTTGATCGCCCCGTTTGACATCAAGTTACATACCCCCCCCCAATACGTCCAGCTAAAGCGATGTCAAAACAGGTAATTGTGGCATTCAGGTCAAAGCTGATTCAGCCGCCGCTCCAAGTCGCAACAACATCTCTTCGGAATTCGGGTGCCCCAACAACATCAGACCACAACCCGGTGTTCCGGTTGGCAAAGTCAGTGCAGAAAGCCCCATCAAGTTGCCAATGCGCGTATTGCGCAGCGCCAACAGGTTTTCCGTCACGTAGTAGTCATGGTCATTCATCAACCGTTCCAAATTTGGCGGCGTGATCGGGGCCGTTGGCGCCAACACCGCATCAAATCCTGAGGTCGCGGCATCCCAGGCGGCCCGACAGTTTTCCAGCTTGGACCAAGCCGCAACATAATCTGGACCCGAGAAGTTTTTTCCTTGCCTAAAACGGTCCAGTATTTCAGGGAACATAACCTCGGGATTGGTTTCAATCACATCGCGCCAAAGGCCATAGGCCTCGGCGGTGTAGAGCGCGCCGGACAGTGGCATGGCTTCCTGCAATTCCGGCACCTCCAGAGGCACGACTTGCGCCCCAGCCTCCGCCAACCGGCGCAAAGACTCTTCGTAGGCCGCGCGCGGCGCTTCCCGCAGGTTATCCAGCGCCACGGTTTGCAGGCTTGCAAACCTGCGTCCTTTCAAAATTGCCCCCCGCAGATCGGCGGGCGATCCGTTTTCAAGTAGAGCCAGCATCTGCGCCGCATCCTCGACAGATCGTGCCAGCGGGCCAATCGTGTCGAATTTCAGACACAGTGGTACAACGCCTTCCAGGCTCAGCCGACCCGCCGTGGTTTTCAAGCCGACCAAATCGTTCCAGGCCGCCGGTATTCGCACCGATCCGCCTGTATCGGAACCGATCCCACAAGCCGCGAGGCCCCAGGCAACCGATGCCGCCGCACCCGACGAAGACCCACCAGGAACCGCCGTCTCGTCATGGATGCACGGTGGCGTACTCGTGATCGGGTTCAATCCTAGTCCAGAAAAGGCCAACTCGCTCATATGCGTCTTGCCCAAACAGACCGTGCCCATCGCGGTTGCGTTCCGCATCACCACCGCATCGGTCTCCGGCACCCGATTTTTCAGCAGCGCCGACCCGGCCTCGGTCGCCGTGCCCGCCGTATCGAACAGATCTTTCCAACTGATGGGCACTCCATCCAGCAAAGACCGGCGCAAACCGAATTTGGCGCGATTCCTGGCTTCCTTTGCTTCAGCTCGGGCGCGGTTATGGGTCACCTGGGCATAAATTCGATTGCTATGAGGATGTGCATCAATGGCGGACAGGTAAACCTCTGTCAGTTCGACAGGATCAATAGAGCCGCCGTCGATTCCCCTTCCCAAATCACTTGCTGTCATTGTCAGCCAGTCTTGCATCGCACCCTCCCAATATCTTTCGGCGACGGTAGCGACAGGACACCCCATGGACAATCCCGTTCGCGCGCGCATATTGCAGGCCATGAAAGATGTTTCCGATATCCTGATCGTCGGCGGCGGCCTGAATGGCCCCGCTTTGGCTTTGGCGCTGGCGCAAACCGGACACTCGGTCTCTCTGGTAGATGCACTGGCCGAGGATATCAGGCAAGATGCGGCCTTTGACGGGCGTGCCTATGCGCTCGCTTTGGCCTCGCAGCGGTTGCTCCGGACCATCGGTGTTTGGGATCGAGTGGCGCAGCAAGCCCAACCAATGTTGGAAATCAAAGTCACCGATGGCCATGCCGGGGCCGGCCCTTCGCCTTTCTTCATGCATTTCGATCATGCCGAGATCGAGGAAGGCCCGATGGGCTATATGGTCGAAGACCGCTATCTACGGCGGGCTTTTCTCCAAGCCGTCGCCGAAGAGGGCCGGATCACCCAGATCAGCGGAAGTGTCGTCACGTCTCAGGAAACCGACCCTGATGGCGCCACCGTAACATTGGATGATGGCACCGAATTGCGCGGCAAACTGCTGGTGGGTTGCGACGGGCGTCGTAGTGGAACTGCACAGCGCGCAGGCATCAAGCGAACCGGCTGGAATTATGGGCAGACGGCGCTTGTCTGCGCCATCTCTCATGAGCTGCCGCATCACGGCGTCGCGCATCAGTTCTTCATGCCACCAGGGCCTCTGGCCATTTTGCCGTTGAGCGGAAACCGAAGCTCCATTGTCTGGAGCGAGCGCTCCGAGACGGCGAAACGGATCAACGCGATGTCCAAATCAGACTATCTGCAGGTTCTGCGTCCCAGGTTCGGTGATTTCTTGGGTGAGATCAGCCTCGAAGGCGACCGGTTCACCTACCCCCTGAACCTGACCATCGCAAATTCATTCATCAGCGAGCGCTTGGCGCTTGTGGGAGACGCCGCGCATGGAATGCATCCGATCGCGGGTCAGGGCCTCAATGCGGGTCTGCGCGATGTGGCCGCATTGGCCGAAGTTCTGACACTGGCGGCACGACGCGGGGAAGACATCAGCGCCACACTGGTACTGGAGCGATACCAAGAATGGCGCAGGTTCGACACTGCGACGCTCGCGCTGGCAACCGATACTTTCAATCGGTTGTTTTCCAACGATAATCCGATCCTGCGCTTGGGGCGGGACATTGGCATGGGCATTGTAGGGTCATTGCCCGGATTGCGCCGTGGCTTTGTTCGCGAAGCCGCCGGATTAACCGGAGACTTGCCGAAACTTTTGCAGGGCCAGCCGATCTAGGATCACTGTCCTGATCACTCCAAAACCCGAGCCTCGTCCACCAGCATCACCGGAATGCCGTTTCGGATTGGAAATGCCAACCCTGCCGCCTTGGAGATCAGTTCCTGTCGCTCAGGTTCATATTCCAGCATCGTATGCGTCTGGGGGCAGATCAGTGCTTCGAGCATGCGGCGGTCGAATGAAGACAGGGTTTCGGTCATTGCAATGTTTCCTCGTTGGAGCCGCCGCGCAGGGCGAATTCGATCAATGTCACCAGCGTTTCCCGGCGTGTTGCCAGACAAGGAGCTTCCAGAAGTGCCTGCTTGTCCTCCGGGTCGAAATCCAAAAGCATCGACAACGAGTTGACCAGCAACTCATCGTCCGCGTCTTTCAGGGTTTCCCAGTCGGTTGATAACTGTCGGGCGGCAAAGAAGCGTTCCAGCAGTCGCAAAAACCGCGTCCTGTTGAATTCATGATCGCCTTCCGGACGGCCAAGATCACGCTCGAAGCCGTCCCAAGATACCGAACACCGACGATATGGAGCAAAGCCATCAAGTTCCGACTTGATCCGGAACCGGGACACGCCGGTCAACGTGATCAGATAGCGGCCATCCTCAGTTTCCGAGAATTGCGTGATCCGCCCTGCACATCCGATCAGATGCAGCTTATCCGCTTTGCTGTGGCAAGGATTTGGTTGCACCATGCCAATCAGCCGCTCGGACGTTTTGAGCGAGTCGTCCAGCATCTGCAGGTAGCGCGGCTCGAATATATGCAACGGTAACCGCGCCCGGGGCAGCAGCAGCGCGCCCGGAAGCGGAAATACGGACACCGTATCCGGCAGGTCGGCAGGGTGCATCATGTACCGAGTGTAGCTCTGAACCGAAATTAGGCAAATATCATCGAGCTGAGTTTCCGTCGGCCGTTCAGAACGATTGGGTCGTTGGGCTTGAGGGCATCGAAAATTGTGAAAAGCTGAGTCTTTGCAGCGCCATCATTCCATTCGCGATCTCTGCGAAACAGTTCAAGCAACTGCGCCACCGCTTCTTCGACATTGCCACTTGCGTGTAATGCCTGTGCCAGATCGAACCGCGCCTGATGGTTGTCTGGCTCAGACTCGACCGCCGCTCCGAGTTCCGCAACCGGACCAACATCGGCAGCTTGACGCGCTAATTGCAACTGAGCGTGCGCGGCATCAATCTCGGCCGAGTTCGAAATCTCGGCTGGAGCGCCATTTAAGATAGCCTCGGCCTGATCCAGATCGCCCATGGCGATATGGGCGCGAACAAGACCGCCATAGGCACCGGCATGGGCCGGATCTTCGCCCAATATGGCCGCAAAGGTTTGCGCAGCGTCGACGGCAGCACCTTCGGCCAACATCTCTTCGGCGGCCTGAACCGCCTCATCAAGCTGCCCGCCCGGGCTTTGGCCACCGGCCTTTTCGATTACCTTGTCAACAAATCCTTTGATCTCGGACCCGGGCAACGCGCCTTGGAATCCGTCAATTGGTTGGCCTTTGTGAAACGCATATACGGTCGGGATCGACTGAATGCGCATCTGCGCCGCGATTGTCTGGTTTTCGTCCACGTTGACCTTGACCATCTTCACAGCGCCCCTGGCTGCGGTCACAGCGTCTTCCAGTGCCGGACCGAGAGTCTTGCATGGGCCGCACCAGGGTGCCCAGAAATCAACGATGACCGGAACCTCTTGTGACGCTTCAACGACATCTGCCATGAACGTGGCTTCGGTTCCGTCCTTGATCAGATCGGTTGCGGCAGGCGCACCTGCGCCGTTCAGAATGTCCATGGTTTCAACTCTCCGGTTTGAACTTGGCTCCTATATGCCGCCGCGTAGTACGGAAACCAAGAGCAGAGTCGCATTCTTTGCATCATTCACAGATCGAAAGTTGCAAATACAGGCGCGTGATCACTTGGCTTTTCCCACCCACGCGCGTCACGCAAGATTCGACTTGAATGGCCTGAGTTTGAAATGTCCGGCGTGGCCCAGACATGATCCAGCCGCCGACCCTTGTCCGCCGCATCCCAGTCACGCGCACGGTAAGACCACCAACTATAAAGCAGCCCTTGCGGGATATCCTGTCGCGTGATGTCGACCCAGTTGCCCGCCTCTTGCGTCTCGGCCAGATGATCGACTTCGATTGGTGTGTGGGAAACGATCTTAAGAAGCTGCTTGTGCGACCAGACATCGTCTTCGCGCGGAGCAATGTTCAGGTCTCCCACCAGAATTGATTTTTCGGGTTTGTCGGCGCGGAACCAGTCGCGCATATCGGTCAGATAGTCCAGCTTCTGCCCGAATTTCTCGTTGGTCTCCCGGTCTGGTACATCGCCACCGGCCGGGACATAGAAATTGTGAATCGTCACACCGTTTTCCAATCGCCCAGCGATGTGCCGCGCATGGCCAAGCTCGGCAAAGTCCTTGTCGCCAATATCCTCGATTGGCAGGCGCGACAGGATGGCGACGCCATTATATCCTTTTTGTCCGCGGGCGATCATGTGGGTGTATCCCAGTTCAGCGAACCCTTCGGTCGGGATTTTTTCCACCGGTGATTTGCATTCTTGCAAACACAAGACATCAGGGGCTTCTTCCTGCAGCAGCTTCAGAACAATGGGCTCACGCAGGCGCACCGAGTTTATATTCCATGTGGCAACTGTGAAGGGCATCGGTAAACTCTCCTAAGGCAACACCAGGCAACCTATCGTGCTGATCACTGGGGTGCCACCTGAAATGGACAACAAAAAAACCCCGGCACGAGGCCGGGGTCAGTCCAACAGGGAGGTGCATGTCATGACCCGGACATGCGCGGGTTAGGTAGACCTTAAAGTTGCAATCAGGGTATCACTTTGATCGAAGTCAATCCACACTCAGTTATGAAACAAGTCGATATCCACCGGATTCTGTGACCAAAAGGCGAGCATTCGAGGGGTCTGGTTCGATTTTCTGCCGCAAGCGATAGATATGCGTCTCGAGCGTATGGGTTGTCACACCAGCGTTATACCCCCAAACCTCGTGTAAAAGGACATCGCGCGGAACGACGCCATCGGTCGAGCGGTACAGGAACTTCAGGATATTGGTTTCCTTCTCGGTCAGGCGAATCTTTCGCTCATCCTCGGTCAGCAGCATTTTCATGGCCGGTTTGAACGTATACGGCCCAAGCGCAAAAACCGCGTCCTCGGATTGCTCGTGCTGACGAAGC
>NZ_JBXWSF010000034.1:0-40018 GCF_059613285.1 Ruegeria sp. BHSB058
TGTTCCAGTTGCGACAGGAACAGGCGCTGGCTGGCAGCGTTGTGTTGGCGCTGCACCACCCGACGACCCCTCAGGTCTTCAAAACCGGTAATGCCAACGCTGCCGCGTGCCAACAGTAATCCGCGTTGGCGACGGGAGATCTCAATCAGAACTACAGGTGCCTCGCCCATACTGTGATGAAGGGTATGTAGGTTGAAACCGTCGGCTTCGTGAATATGCAACGCTGCGGCCTGTGCGCCTCGACGTCTGAGACGTTCCAACCCATCGAAAGACCCATCGTAATACGTTGCAAGTCCTGACCCGCTTTCCCTCAGCGCCCAGTCCAGCAATGGATCATGACTACCGGCCACGATCTGAGGCAATGAAGGTTCCGCAACCTGCGGACCTGAGTGTGACGCTTTGAGCCAAGCCAAAATCTCGGTGCGGGGAAACAGCAGTTTTCCCATAGCACGCACATGTGGAATTTCACCTGATGAGGCCATGTCATAGGCTTTGCGCTCGCCGATCCGCAGCAATTCGGCCAACTCGCGGGTGGTCAGAAACTCGGGCATTCAGTCGAGACGAACCGAGGAACCGGTGTTTGAAGCCGAAAACCCGAATTGCTCCAGCGCCATCGGGGCGGCTGCGGCGACCGCGACCATGGTGGCGAGAGCGGCCAAAAACGCTTTCATCAATGTTCCTCCTGCGAAGTGGCCCAGCGCAGAAACTCAATCAGATCGGCGCGGTCGTCTGCACTCGTGATCCTCTGCATTGGCATCTTGGAGCCCGGAATGTAGTGGTCCGGCCCAAGATCGAAAAGGGCATTTATGGTCTCTTCTGTCCAGATGATATCTGAGTTTTTTAGTATCTCAGAATACAGATAGTCTGGAAGGCTTCCTGCGCGCCGCCCCCAAAGGCCATGCAAACTCGGCCCGGCCTTGCGACCCCCATCGGAAACGACCGAATGGCAGATGGAGCATTTTCGGAAAAACTGGCGTTCACCATTGTCCATTTCGTCCGGATCCTTCAGAAATGACCGTTCCTTCTCGGCAATCAATCTGTACTCGCCCAGGGCAGACAACGGCCAACTGTACATGACATCGTCAATACCGCCAGCGTGAATGTTTTCTCCGTCCGGAGAAAAGGCCAGAGCCCACACGGGACCATGCAATGTCGCGCGAAAGTCATGGACGATCCCCCAGTTTTCTGTGTCAATCACCATGATATAGCCTTCGCCATCACCAACAGCCATGAGGCGCCTGTCGGCGCTCAACGCCAAGGCCAAAATGGGGCGGCGGTCCAGAGTGAAATCGTGTTCTTCTCCTGTGTCGAGATATAGAACACGAGTGCCGCCATCGACTGCCCCATAGGCCAACCAACCGTCATGTTCGTTCAGGACTAATTCATTGACGCCGAATTCGTGTTTGACGATGCGACGCAGTTCCCTACCGGTTTCGACATCCCACAGGCGAATGGCGCCATCGGCTCCGGCAGAGTACAACTGGCGACCATCGTTACTGAAGGTGACAGCATTCACGCCGCTACTTGTCGGACCCAGAGTTGTCGGCGAACTGCCGTCGACGGGCCATATACCGATGGAAGCGTCCCAACTGGCTGTGGCTACATGCGTTTTGGAAGCGGCGATGCCGACGATCTTACCCTTGTGTTTTCCCACAACGTCACCACCAGGCCATCGGCGCAGCGAGAAATCGTCACCCGCCGAGTAGACCGCAGTTCCATTGAAGATTACTGCATTGACTGCCGCTTTGTGGCCCTCGAGCCATTCTGGCGCGCGCCCGGACCAGATGCCCACGGAATTGTCGAAACTAGCAGTGGCAATGCGACCATCTGGAGCGACCGAGATAGCCATGATCGGCCCACCGTGTCCTTTGAGCGTGAAAAACTCTGCCGCCAAAGGCAGCGGCAGTAGGCTCAATACAAGGATAAGCGACCTCATCTACTCCGCAGGCGAGGTCGCGCTTTTGGAGGCTTGTGCCTCTCGGACCTCATCCAGCCACAGCGAATGGTGCTCACGAGCCCATTGTTCCTCAACTTCACCCGAACCCATTGCGTCGAAAGCGCCTTCCATTCCAATCGATCCCAGATAGATGTGCGCGATGATAATGGCCAGAAAACCGTAGGCGACCATTTCGTGCCATACCTGAGCAAATTGCATCTCTTTATGCGGGGACATTTGTTCGGGTAAGCCCAGCCCAAGATATTCGGGAAGTCCGGTAGCGTTAGCTATGACAAACGTCTTGGCGAACATCGGAAACTCAAATGGGAAAAGCAGTGATAAACCCGATAGGCTAATCGATATGCCAAGAATAACGCACGTCCAGAAGATGATTTTTTGTCCGGCGTTGAACTTCTTTGCCGGGGGATGGCTGCCCTTTGTGAACAAACCGCCGCCCGCAGCAAGCCATTTTATATCATGGCGGTTGGGAATGTTGTGGGCGACCCAGTTCAGCGTGATGATGATCAGCCCCAGCATAAAGGCCCATGCGATATTGTTGTGAACCCATTTGCAGGCCAACGCAATTGAAGCGAAGCCAGTTTTCCCGACAAGCGGAATCAAAAAATCTCGTCCGTAGAGCGTAATCAAACCGGTTGCTCCAAGGATCAGGAACGACCCGCCAAACAACCAGTGACCGAAGCGTTCAAAGCCAGAGAACCGTGTGACAGTCCGCCCCGTTTTCTCGCCATCGATGCGGATCTTGCCTCGGACGAAATAGAATAACAGCAGGACACCCAGCATTGCCCCCAACAGATATGTGCCATAGGTACGAAGCGGGCCAGTACGGAAATTCAACCACCACATGCCGCTGTCCTGAATGATAACACTCGAGGCCGGGCTGCGCGATGAGGTTGTTACATCCGCCGATCCATAGCGAAGAGCGCGGAACACGTCGCTGTCCGACGCAGTGCCGCGCGTGCCTAATTGCCCGATCAGCGCCTCGACGTTTCCCTGACCTGTATTGCCAGAGCGGTAATCGTTGCTGACTTGCTCACCACGCTGACGTGCAAGGATATCTTCAAGAGTCGAAGCTCCGCCTGTTGCAGCACGCGCGTTTTCACCTGTTGCCGTTTCTTGCGCAGATACATCTGCGGCCATTCCAAACGCGAATATGATTGCAAAAATCATTCGGATCATGGCGATACCTATCCCTTTTCAGAGGGAGGGGCGACCCGCAGGGCGGGTCACCTATTTCGTTATTAGGCCAGCGGTTTAACCGCCTTTTTGGTCATAGGCTGTGCCCCATCCCCAAGCGCCCGAGCCGAATCCGCGCGCCACGACGCGTTCACGGTAAATCGCCGAAACCACATCGCCGTCACCTGCCAGCAGGGCCTTGGTGGAACACATCTCGGCGCAGATGGGTAGTTTGCCCTCGGCAATACGGTTGCGGCCGTATTTCGAGAATTCCGCATTGGAATGCGTCTCCTCGGGGCCACCGGCGCAGAACGTGCATTTGTCCATCTTTCCACGTGATCCGAAATTACCCGCCTGCGGATATTGTGGCGCGCCGAAGGGGCACGCATAGAAACAATAGCCGCACCCGATGCACAGGTCCTTGGAATGCAGTACCACACCGTCTTCGGTCTGATAGAAACAATCTACCGGGCAGACCGCCATGCAGGGTGCATCCGAGCAGTGCATGCAGGCCACCGAGATTGAGCGTTCGCCTGGTTTGCCATCATTGATCGTTACCACCCGTCGGCGGTTGATGCCCCAGGGTACCTCGTGCTCGTTCTTGCACGCGGTAACGCAGGCGTTGCATTCAATGCAGCGTTCAGCGTCGCAGAGAAACTTTGCTCTAGCCATAAATCGTCCTCCTTACGCTGCCGAGATCTTGCAGAGAGTACACTTGGTCTCCTGCATCTGGGTCACTGAGTCATAACCGTAGGTCTGTGCCGTGTTTGAGCTTTCACCCAACACATAAGGGTCTGCCCCGGCCGGGTATTTGTGACGAAGGTCTTCGCCCTGGAAATGCCCACCGAAGTGGAATGGCATAAAGGCCACGCCGGCACCGACCCTTTCGGTTAGCATCGCCATAACCCTGACCTTGCCTCCCTCAGGACTTTCGACCCAGACCTGACTGCCGTCACGAATGCCAAGGTTGTTGGCGTCGCGCGGGTTGATCTCGACGAACATGTCCTGCTGCAGTTCGGCCAACCATGGGTTTGACCGGCTTTCCTCGCCACCACCCTCATACTCGACCAGTCGACCTGACGTGAGGATTATCGGGTAATCCTTTGAAAAATCGTTCTTCTGAATCGAGGCGTAGAGGGTAGGCAAGCGATACGCATGCCGGTCTTCGTAGGTCGGGTAATCCGCCACCAAATCACGCCGCGGTGTATAAAGCGGCTCGCGATGGATCGGGATCGGGTCCGGGAAAGTCCAGACGACCGCGCGGGCTTTGGCGTTGCCGAAAGGAGCACAGCCATGCTTGATTGCCACCCTCTGGATACCGCCGGAAAGATCGGTTTTCCAGTTGGTTTCCGGGCCTGCAACCGCGTCGATGGCCGCACGTTCCTCGGCCGTCAGATCCCCGTCCCATCCCAGATCCATTAGCATTTGCATGGTGAATTCCGGATAGCCATCCTGAATTTCAGCACCTGGGTTTGAGACCCCGTCAGCCAACAGGTTGTCACCATCCCGCTCGACCCCGAACCGTGCGCGGAAGCACAGGCCGCCTTCGGCGACCGGTTTGGACATGTCGTAAAGGTTAGGCGTTCCGGGGTGCCCCATCTCGGCTGTACCCCAGCAAGGCCACGGCAGGCCGTAGTATTCGCCATCGTTCGGTCCGCCCACAGCCTGCAACGTGGTTTTGTCAAACGTGTGCTGGTTGGCCATGTGACTTTTGAGCCGTTCCGGCGACTGCCCTGTATATCCGATTGTCCAGAGACCTGAGTTGAGTTCGCGGGTGATGCTTTCGACGTTTGGGGTTTCGGCATCCTCCATTTCGATGTTTCGGAACAAACGATCTGACCAGCCGAACTTATTGGCGAACTTGGCCATGATGACCTCATCCGGCAGACTTTCGAACAACGGATCCACCACCTTGTCGCGCCACTGCAGCGAGCGGTTCGAGGCCGTGACCGAGCCCCGGGTTTCGAACTGCGTGCACGCAGGCAACAGGTAGACGCCGTCAGTGCGATCATGAAGCACGGCGGAAACAGTTGGATACGGGTCTATAACGACCAGCATATCGAGCTTCTCCATCGCCGTTTTCATTTCCGGCCCGCGGGTCTGCGAGTTGGGCGCATGACCCCACAACACCATAGCCCGGACGTTGTTGTCCTGGTCCATGTTGGCCGGGTCTTCCAGAACACCATCGATCCAGCGGGATACTGGAATGCCACTTTCATTCATCAGCGGCTTATCCTTGCCATCCTTATCCTTGATCGTGGCGAACTGCCCCTTTAGCCAATCCAAATCCTCGCCCCAAACTCGCGACCAGTGGCCCCACGCCCCGGCGCTTAGGCCATAATAGCCGGGCAGGGTGTGGCTGAGTACGCCAAGGTCGGTTGCGCCCTGCACGTTGTCGTGGCCGCGGAAGATGTTGGTTCCGCCCCCCGTGGTGCCCATGTTGCCTAGCGCCAATTGAAGCACGCAATAGGCGCGGGTGTTGTTGTTACCATTGGTGTGCTGGGTGCCGCCCATGCACCAGATTACGGTGCCGGGACGGTTGTTGGCCATGGTGCGGGCCACGCGCTTGAGCTGGCTTCCCGGTACGCCTGTCACACGCTCGGTCTCTTCTGGTGTCCATTGAGCGACTTCGGTGCGGATTTGATCCATGCCCCAGACACGGGTGCGGATGAACTCTTTGTCTTCCCATCCATTGTCGAAGATGTGCCAAAGGATACCCCAGATCAGTGCCACGTCCGTCCCCGGACGAAAGCGCACGTATTCATCGGCATGGGCCGCGGTTCTTGTGAACCGCGGGTCACAGACGATGAGCGGGGCATTATTTTGTTCTTTTGCGCGCAAAACATGTAATAGCGAGACCGGATGAGCCTCGGCAGGGTTGCCGCCGATAATGAAGATGGCCTTGGAGTTGTGGATGTCGTTGTAGCTGTTCGTCATCGCGCCATAGC
Source organism: Ruegeria sp. BHSB058 (assembly GCF_059613285.1). Classification (NCBI taxonomy): domain Bacteria; kingdom Pseudomonadati; phylum Pseudomonadota; class Alphaproteobacteria; order Rhodobacterales; family Roseobacteraceae; genus Ruegeria; species Ruegeria sp. BHSB058. Next base: position 6,079 of record NZ_JBXWSF010000034.1, read on the forward strand.
CCCAGGTGTTTGCCACACCTGCAACCGTGGTCGAGTGACAGATACGGGCCTGGTGGTCCACGTTGTTCGTGCCCCAATAGGCGGCAAACTTGCGGAACAGGTACGCCTGTTCATTGTTGTGTTTGGCTGAACCGAGCCAATAAACGCTGTCAGGCCCGCTTTCCTGACGGATCTGCATCATGCCGTCGCCGATCTCGTTGATCGCCTCTTCCCAACTGATGCGTTTCCACTCTCCGCCTTCTTTTTTCATCGGATATTTCAGGCGGCGTTCGCCATGGGCGTGCTCGCGAACCGACGCCCCCTTGGCACAGTGTGCGCCTAAGTTGAACGGGCTGTCCCAACCGGGTTCCTGCCCGACCCAGACGCCGTTTTGCACTTCGGCAATGACTGTGCATCCGACCGAACAGTGGGTGCAGACGGACTTGATGTTTTCAACGGCCTGATTGGCCGCTGTCTGGGCGCTGGCTGGCGTCACGGTTCCGCCCGTTACGCTGATCGCGGCCAATCCGCCGATCGTTAACCCGGACCCGCGCAAGAATGCGCGGCGATCGACGGTTTTCTCGCCGACCTGGGACAGGATACTTGTCCGCTGGGGGCGTCGCGCAACCCCGTTGGTCTTTTTCCTAAGCATGTTTTTCCTCCCTTGCACGCCATATATTCATGGCTGGCTTGGTACTCCCAAAACCCGGTGTCAGGGCCTCACGCAACCGTCGACCGGGTGGTGACGTCGTCCGGTTCAGAACCGGGCGCTGTCCAAGTAGGCGCGAGTGTGCGCGGTATCCTGAATGCGGGTTTCATCCTCGGGCTCATGCGCCGCTTCGGCTTTGTCGCTCAGGCTGGCTGCGGCGACGGCAGCAGGCGCTGCGGTTCCGGCCAGTTTCAGGAAGTCGCGGCGGGATGTGCCGGTTTCCTTGGTCTTGCTCATGGGATCCTCCTTTCCCATTTGCGATGTAGCGCCCATTCGGGCGCTGGCGAGTGGCAACGCATCACGCTGCCGTCATTCGGAACGCTTCACGCTCGATTTCCATGAATATCCGCCCGGCAGTACCGACGGAGGCATAGAGGACCGAGTTTTCGGCAGCTTCCAGATCCGAATAGAAATGCACCGCCCAAGGGGCGATGTGTTTTCTCCAGAACAACTTTTGATCGCCTAATGACGCGGGCGCACCAAAGCGCCCCACTATCATGCCCCCCATCATCTCCATCAGCGAGGCAATGTTGTCTTCGGGCTCGAACACGTTCGGTGCACGTGTGATTCCACGCGCGACCATGTCGTTTCGCAGTTGCGCCAGAGGCTTTTCGTTCAAAAAGCCGGTGAGGTAGAAACTGGCATAGGGCAACAACTCCCCACGTCCCAATCCGATAAACAGGGCGTTGAACTCGCGTTCCGCTGCGGCTGGTTTGGTCACTTTGGCCACACGCGCCATCGTTTGAATCGCTAGCCCCAAATCCGAGTCGTCGCCGCGTAGTCCTGCGATCTGATTCAACAGAATCTGTTCGGGCGGGCTAGCAAGCAACACGCCAAGAAAGTTGTAGAAATCCGCACGCGTCCGGTCTTCGGCGGCTATTTCCGGAATTTGCGCAGTCTTGGCCGTCATCAGGTTATCCTTCAAATTCGAACCGCATTCGGCGAGGGGGAGGTGCGGCGCTCAATCTGTCTTCTGTGCCAAGATCGCCGACTTCTGCAGGAGGCTCAGCCGCGAGAGCAGGGGGTGAGGGTTCGTCGTCATCAAAAATCGTCGTTTCGACCACTTCATCAACATCCGGCATTTCTGTTTCTTTTGATGCCATAGCTTCGATATGGGCTATCATGCCTTTTCCGACCTGGTATGCCGTTTGGATATTTTCGATAACCCGCGTCGTGTCAGTGAAATCTTCACCATAGTCAACCAATCCGTCAACGTTCGCCAGAACCGGGTTCAGCCGCCACAGTTGCCGCAACGCACGACGGCGAATGCGGTCGGGAACGGCACGTGCCATAAAACCTGCGATGTCATCACCCGGCTTTAGGTGGTCCGGGTCGGGCAGGTCCAGCTCGGCGAGTATTTCGGCATCGCTTCTATGTTTGAGTTCCGCTTGTTGCTCCATGCTCGCCTGGGTTTGCAGGGCAATACGCTCCGCATCTTCCTCTGCCAGAACAGCGGCTTTGCGGCGGGACCAGAAATCGTGCGAGCGACTCATTGCACGATCCTCCGTGGCGCGCGGTAGACGTCCGCGTCTTGTCGTATTCGAGCGTCGCCCTTGCCGTTCTCTACCATATCCACCCTGTTTCTGTCGCGCCGCCGTTTGACAAATGCCTCGTCGCGATGGTGTTTCAGGGTGAAATCTCGAACCCAGGCGATCAACCCCTCGGACATCGGTATCTTTTCGACGATTTCTTCGCCGGTGTCGGCATAGTCCTGTCCTTCGAATGGAGAAGCCGTGGCCAAAACAGCGTTCAAGACGCCGCTTTCGTCGCCCTCGTCGCGCAACACCAAATAGACTGAAGGTTGACTGTCGGCCAGATTGACCTTGTAGGCCTCGGTATCGGACGTCCAAAGCGTCAGAGGCAACGTGGCGGCATGATACTCGATTGCATCGCCCTCACGACGCAACTCGACCCAATTGGCAGGACCAGCGCCGGGTAGAACCGCGACCGCGCGCCAGTTCCACTTGGCCCACCGGGTCACGCCTGGTGATTTCCGAACGACTACGCCCAGCGGCATCTCAATGTGATTGGCGGCCTTGGCCACGTACTCCTCCCTGGAAGGCTCTCCCCATCCCTCCATATTGTGAACTATGGTACACAAAACAGCGCTGTGCCAAGCCCGGAGAAAAGATTATTTTTGTGTTCACCATTATTTTATCAACTAAATAACCAGTTCTGTGCTGCTGGCTTGCGGAAATTTATGAACTATAGTGCAGAAGGAGTGGCGGCCTGTCTGCCTTGATTCTTACTGACTTGCTGTTCGAACGATGGATGGAGAGACAGTTGGGCTTGGTTTGTCCGAGGGGAGGACATGAAGAAAACACTGCTTTTGTGCGATTGTGCCGGAACGCAATCGATAGATGGGGATGCGCTTTCCAAGTCTTGTGGCGCAATGTGCTCGCGCGTTCATTCGGCGCTTTGTACGAGCGAACTGGCCGCCGCCGCCAAGCTAATGCAACAAGACACGGAACTGTTTATTGCTTGCAGCCAAGAGAAGGTGGTTTTTCAGGAACTGGCGGAAGAACTTGGTGCCGATACCGTCGGCTTCGTGGATCTGCGCGATCGGGCAGGGTGGTCGGATGAAGGTGCCAACGCGATGCCGAAAATGGCGGCACTAACTGCCGAAGCCATGCTGCCTATTCCAACAACGCCCAGCCGGGATGTCGTCAGCGAAGGAGTCTGCCTTATCGTCGGGCCGGGCGACGTGGCTTTTGACCTTGCATTGCGGTTGTCGGATTGTTTGACCGTCACTGTATTGGTAACGGACAATGCAACACCTGTGTCGCGGGCATTCGATGCTGTACGTGGAAAGATCAGGCAAGTTCGTGGCGCACTTGGTGATTTCGAGTTGCGCCTTGATGCGATGCAGCAACTTTGTCCTGGCGGGCGTGACACCTTTGAGTGGTCTGCGCCGCGTGATGGTGCCCGGTCGCAATGCGACATTGTGATCGATCTGACGGGCCAACAGGCCCTTGTGCAGTCGCCTCAGAAACGCGAGGGATATCTCCGGGCCGACCCTCGCGATGCTATTGCGGTCGCTGGACTGGCTTTTGAAGCGGCGCAACTGGTCGGGACATTCGAGAAACCCTTGTATGTTCGTCTTGATGAAAGTCTTTGCGCTCATTCCCGTGCAGGGCTGTCCGGCTGTTCGAATTGTCTCGACATTTGCCCGACCGGGGCGATAACCGCAGCGGGCGACCACATTCAAATCGATCCGATGATTTGTGCAGGATGTGGTGAGTGTGCAGCGCTTTGTCCGTCGACTGCAATCACCTATGAAGATCCTCCACTCGCGTCGCTCATTTCGCGTATACAGATTCTGGCACGCACCTATCGTCAGGCTGGTGGCTTGTCGCCGCGCCTATTGGTGCATGATGGGTTTGGGGGCGAGATGATCCGACTGGCGGCCCGGTTCGGGCGCGGGTTGCCAGCCAGTGTGATCCCGCTTGAGCTGGGCGTCGTGTCCGGTTTTGGACATGCAGAGATGCTGGCAGCTCTGGCGCACGGATTTGCACGTGTGGACGTACTAATCTCTCTAAAAACGGAACGTGATGCCTTGCTGCGCGAACTGGTATTGGCGCAAGCAATTGCAGGAGAGAACGCAGTCGGTTTGATAGACGAATCCGACCCGGACGTGCTGGCGGAGATTTTGTACTCTCAGCTTGTGCCGGTCCCTCTATCCGCTCCGGTTTTGCCACTTGGCAACCGTCGCCAGATTACTCGACTTGCCGCAAAGGCGCTGAATCCCGATGCGCCCGATCCATTGCCGCTGCCTGCGACGGCCCCTTATGGCGCGATTGCCGTCGACACCGACGCCTGTACGCTTTGTCTCAGCTGTGTGTCGTTGTGCCCTTCGGGCGCACTGATCGACAACCCGGACAAACCACAACTGAACTTTCAAGAAGATGCCTGCCTCCAATGCGGCATTTGCCGGACGGCGTGCCCGGAGAAAGCGATCACGTTGGTGCCTCAACTAAACCTAATGGATGCTGCTCTGTCACAATGTGTTCTGAACGAAGAGGAGCCTTTTACCTGCATCGAATGCGGAACACCTTTCGGGGTGGCATCCACAATCAAGCGGATCATGGAAAAACTGGCGGGCAGCCATCCCATGTTCGCGTCCTCGGAACAAGCGCGCCTAATCCAGATGTGCGACGATTGCCGTGTTCAGGCCCAATTTAACAGCAAAAACAACCCGCTCACCGGCAATCCTAAACCGCGGATTGTCACTACCGAAGACTACTTCAGCAAGCGCAAGGATCACTGAGTTTGCAAAGGCGCGCCAAGATCTGCAGCAGCAACCACGCTGACAAAAGCGAGAATCGCTTCCAGTTCGGATTGGGTAATCGTTACTGGATGGATTGGTGGCGGACGTCCGAGATCAAAAGGCGACGTTACCCCTTCGATCTGGGTAAAGGCTGGATGCGGATTAAGCGCATAAAACTGCTGAAATCGCGTGGACCAGTCAGGCAATGACCGCAACACTGCGAATGAGGGTGTCGAACCAAGCCCGTTCATTCGGTTTTCCGGCCCGATCACATGGCAACGACCACAATGAGTCAGAGAGAGTTTCGCGCCAAGTTGCGCATTGCCTTCGAAATCGGTTGTTTCATCAATGGACGCAATATCAATACTCGCGGCAAAAGGGATGCCGTCATGAGGCCGATAACTCTCGACTGTTCGTTTGCCGATGTCGGACAGAAGCCACTTCCGAAATCGTTGCTGACCCGCTTTTGCTTCAGTTCTTAAAAAATACAGCGTGCCGCCACGCTGGAACACGGGGTCCCCTGGCGCTTCAGTGACGATCAACATCGGTCCGTTTGAGTCTGCAACAACCTTAACGCCGGTCTTGAGGGAAAAGCGTGGAAGAATATATTTCAACAAACCCGATTGAACAACTTCATCAGGTGCAGACAATCCCAATACCTCCTGCGACCAAGAGGGGCTGGCGTAGAGCATCAGGCTCAGGCACAACGGGGCAAAGCGCATGGAACAAGCCTAGAAGGATTTGGACGAATGCGTCAAATGAACAGTATGAGATGGAGACACATGCGATGAGTTGTGACTACAACATGTCGATGCGAAAATTCCTCAAGCAGGTCGGCGTGACCAGCCAACAGGCCATCGAAGAAGGGCTGCGCAAGGCAGGCAATCCGTTGGGCAAGAGCTTTGAGGCCAAGGTTGTGCTGACCATCGAAGGGCTGGAAGTCGAGCACGTTGTGACGGGCCAGATTAAGGATGACAACGCATGAGCATTCGTGATGCCGTTTTGGCCAACCTCAAGAAAATCACTGATCCAGTTTCCGGGCAGGACATCGTGAGCGCTGGGCTTGTTCGCGCGCTGAATGTCGAAGGCGATACCGTACGATTCGTTCTGGAAATCGATCCCAAACAGGCCGAGCGGATGGAACCTATCCGTGCCACGGCCGAGCAGGCGGCAAAAATGGTCTCGGGCGTCGAAAAGGTTTCGGCCATGATGACCGCACATTCTGAAAAGACGCCGCCGGACCTGAAACCAAAACCGAAGCCGTCCCAATCCGGGCCGCAGGCAGTGCCGGGCGTGGATCGCATCATTGCAGTTGCTTCAGGCAAGGGGGGGGTGGGCAAATCCACGGTTTCGGCCAATCTCGCCTGTGCACTGGCCGCGGAAGGTCGGCGAGTTGGGTTGTTGGATGCCGACGTTTACGGTCCTTCGCAGCCGCGGATGCTGGGCGTGTCAGGCCGTCCGGCAAGCCCTGATGGTAAGACGATTTTGCCTCTGCGAAATCACGGTGTCACCATGATGTCTATGGGATTGATGGTGAATGAAGGCCAGGCCGTGGTCTGGCGCGGTCCGATGCTGATGGGCGCCTTGCAACAGATGATGGGTCAGGTGCAGTGGGGCGCGCTTGATGTGTTGATCGTCGATTTGCCGCCAGGGACTGGCGATGTGCAACTGACACTCAGTCAGAAGTTCAAGGTGGATGGGGCAATCATCGTTTCCACCCCACAGGACGTGGCCTTGATCGACGCCCGGAAAGGGATAGATATGTTCCGTCAACTCAAGACGCCGATCCACGGGATGATCGAAAACATGTCGACTCATATCTGTTCCAATTGTGGATATGAAGAGCACGTGTTTGGTCATGGTGGCGTTGCGACCGAGGCCAAGGCGATGGATGTGCCGCTATTGGGGGAAATCCCCTTGCACCTCGATATCCGGATCGCGGCGGATGGTGGGGCCCCCATTGTGGTCAGCAAGCCCGAAAGCCCACAAGCTGACGCATTCAGACGTATCGCCCGCGATCTGATCGCAAAAGGGCACGCATGAATCAGCCGGTCTTTCCTCCCTTGCTGGCCGGTCATCCCGTGCGGGGTGGGGAAGATCCTTTTGTTCGTGCTCAGGCCCTTGCCGAACTAGGCTGTGATTCGGGCACCGTGACCTATAACATCCAGGCCGACTTACTGCGGGTGGCGATTGTTTTCGCGCCCGAAGTTCCGCTGAGCGACGCAATGGCGATGCTACCTCTATGCGCTGTGGGGTTCCAGAATGCCCTGGGCGTGCAAGCGCCACCAGAGGTGGCGGTTCACCTGAGTTGGGACGGGCTGATATGCGTCAATGGAGCTACTTGCGGGTATTTTCGCGCCGCGGCCTCCACGGCCGACTCTGAACAGGCACCCGATTGGCTCGTGATCGGATGGACCTTGGCCTTGATGCAAACTGACGCGCCGGGTGACATGCTTGATAATACTGCGCTTTATGATGAAGGTTGCGCCGAAGTATCTCCTGTCGGGCTGATCGAAAGCTGGTCGCGACACATGCTGACCTGGCTCAATCGATGGCAAGAGGACGGCAACGGCCCCTTGCACGGCGAATGGATGGGACTTTTGCGCGGCGTCGGTGAACCGGTCACTCAATCAGGGATTCACGGGATATTTGTTGGAACGGACGATCGGTTCGGTATGTTGATCCGGGAAGGAGCCGACACTCATTTGTTACCGATGGAAACGGTGTTGGAGGGGAGGGAATGAAACTCGCGCGCGCAATCCATTTCGATGAAAGCGACCTGAATGTCTTTCATTCCCCGGCGCGCACCGGTGAATGGTGTATTTCCGGTGGATTCGAGTTTTCGAACTGGTCGCAAGCCGATTTGGAGGGTAAGGCGAAGCAGGCGTTTTCCAATGGTTGGCTTGGGTTAGAAACGTTTGGGCGCGTGACGTTCGTTGCAGTGACCCAAGTGGAACAGACCGAGTTTGAGCGATTGATCAAGGGACTGGCCGACTACTTCGTAAGTTTTTATGGCGCACCGTCCGTCGAAGCGGCACTGGATGTCGCGCGCGATGAAATCGTGTTCATGGCCGATCTTTGTGACGACCACTCTCCAAACACCTTGCTTACGGTCGCCCGCACATTGGGAGATGCTGGAGTTCATGAAACTTACCGCGTAATTACTCCTCAAGAGGCAGAGTTGGCGGCATTTGCAGTTCATGGGATAATGGACGACTGAGTTTTTCCAGGGGACGCGGCCTCTCTTGTCCTGTAGGTAATTCACTCCCTCGTTTTGTGTTTGGGAGCAATAACGATATGGCGGTTGGTGAGTTCAGAGAAGGTCTTTGAAAGCTCCATACTGGCCCCGTTTAAACATCAGGCCTTTGCCGGTGCGGTACATGACCTGCTCTACCTCTCCGACTATGATCAAGTGATCTCCTGCTTCGTGCCGGGCGTTCAACCGACAATCGAACCGGGCAAGACAACCCGATAGCAAAGGGGTGCCGTTCGTATCCGGTGTCCAAGTGGTATGAGTGAAATCGAACCCATTGCGGGCAAAACGAAGCGCCAGACCCTGCTGGTCTTCGGCCATGACGTGAATGGCATACCGGGTTGATGTACTAAACGCTTCGAACCGGTTGGAGTCCTTGCCCAGACACCAAAGCACCAGTGGTGGTGTCAGGGAAACCGAAGAAAATGAGTTGACCGTTATTGCGACCTGACCGGTCGGTGCTGCCGTCGTGACGACTGTGACGCCGGTTCCAAAACAGCCCAATGCCTCGCGAAAGGCAAGGGTCGCCTCCGTGCCGGGAACAAAGGTTTTTTCAGTCATCGCGCGCGCTCGTGTTCCTGAGTCGGTCCCACCTGCCATGCCTTGGGCAGTTTGTCCATGCAAGCAGGGCACGCAAGGCGCCTTTACGTCAGTTTAGGTCTTCGAGCAGGCGACCGTGTTTGCGGGTCTCAGCAATCACATCGCCAAAGGTCTGCATGCCGCGGGCCTGAAGCATGGGAAGCATCCTGACCAGCACCTCTGCCGTAGCTTGCGCGTCGCCCAGCGCAGTGTGTCGCAAAGATTCTGGAATCGCGACGTCTAGCCGGTCGCACAGAGCGTCGAGTGTATGAACCTCGCTGGCGCCAAACAGAACGGCGGAGAGTAGTACTGTGTCCAGGATCGGATGATCCCAGACGACCTCCATAGGTTTCGCATGCCGACGAAGAAAGGCCATATCGAAAGGTGCATTATGCGCCACAATTACTGCATCGCGAGCAAAGTGATGGAAGGCTCGGCCAGCTTCGACGATATCCGGCGCGCCCCGAACCATTGCGTCACTTACTTTGTGCACCTTGGTGGAAGCAGGAGGGATTGGTATTCCCGGATCCACAAGTGTATCCAAACTCTCTCCCGAGATAATCCGTCCCTTCAGGATCCGGACAGCCCCAATTTGCACGATTTCGTCTTTGTGCGGTAAAAGGCCGGTGGTTTCGGTGTCGAACACAACAAAGCATAAATCAGCGAGACGTCGGTTTTCAAACGCCTCATCAAGATGCGATTCCAGCAGATCGAAATCATAGACCAGCGGGCGTTCGGATTCGGGCGATATTTGCGCTGTGGCTTCATCAAAAATCAGCATGTATCCAGGCGCACTCCCAAGCGGTTTCATTCGCACCGCGTAAGATTGCGTTCCGTCTGTACCGGTCAGAGTGCAGGATACATCCCTACCTGTCTTGATGAGTTTCGCGTATGCCGCCTCCAGTGCATCGCGGCGCAGGTAGTCAAACAGGGATGCGTTTAGGCGAGGAGGAGCGATTTGCGCCAACACCTCGGCAGCCTGCCCGTCATAGAGCACGATATGGTGTTTTGGGCTGGCCAGAACCATGGCCACCGGAATTTCGGTGAGGAGCGCGGTCAAGCGTTCCTTTTCGGCGGTCAATCGCGCAGTTTCAGCAGCTACGGCTTCGGCGGTGTTCATGGCCGTCTCGGACAGAACGCCGGCAAGCCCGGCGGCGGCCGGGGCAAGATCACCCAGATAGCGGGCGTTATGCATATCCAGATCGGTGGCCACTCCGGCATACGCCCGCGCCCGCATCTGCGCGGACAAGCGTTCAATCGGCTTGGCGACATTCTCGTCGAATAACAACCAAACCCCGACAATCAATCCCAGCAATCCAAAGGCGACAAGCAACCCACTGAAGACGAACGCATCCAGCATGTCCGGTGCGTTTGCTCGGCTATAGCCCAACCACAAAGCGGCGCCGGTCACGCTCAACCCGCCCAAAGCGAGCAGGCAAAAAAATAAAAACACGCGAAGTCGCAGGCTTAAGTGGGCCATCACTGCTGTATCTCGCACGTCGCTGAAATTACCAAATCAGTTTTGTCCGCCTCTATCCAGTTGGCATTCAGCACCTCTCCATCAGAGGCGAACTCAACACCATCGGAAAGGTCTGCCCGACGCAACTGGTTGCAATCTACGGCTATAGGCAGCTTGGACACCGGCGCCCAGCGGCCGAAGAAATAGAGATCGGCAAGGCGTTGACCAGGGACTTTTAAATTTGTTTGAACCGAAGCTTCATCGACTGCGGCAAAGCGTACGACAAATGGTGCCAAATATGTCCAGGGGCGGTAGACCGCACGGCTTTCGACTTCCTGCACGACTATCATCTCTTCGGGAAGGGCGGCGCGGGTTCGGTCGTACCAAGAGTATTCGCTGATGATCGTTACGCCGATCATCCCTAATCCTGCGGCCACCGGGGCCAGCCAGCGCGGCAAACGGCCTCCGGTCGCACGGTTGAAGATCATCACCAATCCAGCGATGGCAATGCCCGCAAAGACCGTTGCAATCAGCTCCAGAAACATGGCTTGTTCTCCCAATCCGTCTTGTGTCAGCTCAGCATGCTCTTGCCGTGTCCGACCGCTGATTGCATGGTTTTTACCACGACAAAGGCGTCGCGCAGATGACTTCGTTCAAAATCGGACAGGTCCGCGGGAACCAGATAGTTATTGGGCTCGACGCCTTTTCGCACCAGTGCCGCCTGGTGCTCAAGCCGGGTTTCCGCAATCAGGTCATAGGCATCAAGAAGATCGCGTGCGCCGGACGAGCTGAGCACGCTGGCCGCTTCGGCTGCCTTGAGTCGCGCACGAGTATTCACCTCAGTCAACTTTCCCTGCAACGCATAGACCCGCCCAAGGTCCACCACGGGCACAACCCCATTGTGTTTGAGGTCGAGCGTGTTGCGGTGCTCACCCGACCTGATAGTAGCAAAACCGCGCAACAGACCCAGCGGCGGTGTATGTTTCAGTGAATTCGCGATCATATGGGCCACGAAGATCGAATTTCGGCTGGCCGCTTTCAGGGTGTCAGTCTGCAGGTCGGAAAACAGATCGAATGTACCGCCGATAGGGCGCAGATCGAACATGACAGACGCCAGCATTTGCGCCTCGGGGTTGGGTTTGGCGATCCAGCCGGCGAAGTAGTCTTTCCACACGCGCACAGGCTGACACCAGCGCGGGTTCGTTGCCATCATGTCGCCGGGGCAGAAAAAATAACCACAGATATTAAGGCCACCAGACACGAATTCCGCCAGCGCCTTGAAATAGGGCATGTCTGCGTCTGTGGCGGCATCATCCAGCATAATGCAGTTGTCCTGATCTGACACCCCGGTTTGTTCTTGCCGACCTTGTGAACCGCACGCTAGCCACAGATATGGCACCGGCGGCGGGCCGAACTTTTCCTCGGCCAGGCTTAGCAGACGGCGCGTGGCGGTATCGGCGATATCCGTGATCAGGCGCGTGACAACTTCGTGCCGGTTGCCGCCTGCCACAAGTTGTACCAGCAGGCGCGGAATTTCGGCGGTGACTTTCGCCATTTCCTCTGCGTTGGTCGCCCGTGAGATGGCACTGACCAGCTCCGCAGAACTGACCGCCTGGAAACGGGTTAGGTCGGTTTGGGTGACCATACCCACCAATCGACCACTCTCAGTGATCGGAATATGTCCGATATGCCTTTCCATCATTGCGTGCAGCACATCCGAGCCGATGTCGCTTGGTGACAGAGTCAAAGGGTGTGCAGTCATGACCTGAGAAATGGGTGTAGAGGCGGGCAGCGCTTCTGCCACGACCTTCCCGGACAGGTCCCGTACCGTTACTATGCCTTTCAGGGTTTCTTTCTCGGTAATGCAAATCGAGGAAATTCCCCTGTCGCGCATTATACGCGCTGCGTCTTGAACGGGTGTCTCGGGTGGGCAGGTGGCGGGATTTCGCGCCATCAAAGTATCAACCGAACTTGTTGCCAGACTGTCTTGTTGCGGTTTCGGGCTTCGCGCGCGGTTGAAGAACTTGGCAAATACTTCGTGTTGGGCAATCAGATCATGAAACAGGTTCGGCGGTAGCAACAGCAGAACGGAATGTGTGTCCGCGCGGGCGCTGGTAACTGCCTTGCCATCGCGCAAAAGCCCGCGTTCCCCGAAAGAATTACGCATGCCGAGGTGAGAGACGACGACACCATTCTCATCACTGATTTCGATTTGACCTTCGTAGACAATGAACAACCCCGGCAACGTCTCGCCAAGGTCGTAAACGGCGAAATCGGTTTCGACCTCCCATGCGTCTGCCCGTGTTGCGATTGTCACCAGCACGTCGGTCGGTAGCGCGTCATAGGGGTGTACCGATTTCAGAAACCTGATGATCTGTTCTGGTGACAATGGCATTAGGGCAACCTTGAAATGAAACGGAAAGGTCCCGCCCGGAATAATCGGGCGGGACCATCGGGTCAAAGAGGGCAGGCCTCATACGGGAGGGAACCAGTCCAGAGGCCCGACACCTCAGTGATCCTGCGCAGCACCCGCACCACGCGGAATGCGCACGCTTTCGACCAGGTCTTTGATCTCCTGCGGGGTATCTTTGGTCATGCCGGCGACCACATAGGCCACGGCAAAGTTGACAGCCGCACCGATGGCGCCGAACGAGGTCGACTTGACCGTACCCAGCAGCGGGTCGGCATCGGTGAAAGAGTTGGTGTCCGGAATGAACAGCCAGCCCTTGTGCAGGAAGATATAAACCAGGGTCACGATCAGGCCTGCCAGCATGCCTGCGACAGCGCCGGTGTTGTTGATGCGGGTCGAGAAGATCCCCATCATCAGCGCCGGGAAGATCGAGGCGGCAGCCAGTCCGAAGGCCAGAGCAACCGTTTGCGCGGCAAAGCCCGGCGGGTTCAGACCCAGATAGGTGGCAACGACGATGGCGACGGCCATGGCAATCCGCGCAGCCAGCAGTTCGCCTTTTTCCGAGATCGACGGGTTGATCGAACCTTTGATCAAATCGTGGCTGACAGCCGAAGAGATAGCCAACAGCAGACCTGCGGCTGTCGACAATGCGGCGGCCAGACCACCAGCGGCAACCAGACCGATCACCCAACCTGGCAGGTTGGCAATCTCTGGGTTCGCCAGAACCAGGATGTCGCGGTTGAAGTTGGTCAACTCGTTGCCGACCCAGCCTTTTTCGGCTGCCTTTGCTTGCATGGCTTCGGAAGCATCGTTGTAATACTGGATCCTGCCGTCACCATTCTTGTCTTCCCAGCCAAGTAGGCCGGTTTTCTGCCAGGTTGCCATCCAGTCATAGCGAGCGTCGTTCTCGATCTGCTCGACCGAGACGGCTTCGCCGTTGGTACCGTTGGGCCACATCATATCAGTGATATTCAGACGGGCCATGGCGCCAACAGCCGGGGCGGTCAGATAAAGCAACGCGATAAAGACCAGCGCCCAACCTGCCGACCAGCGTGCGTCGGCCACTTTTGGCACGGTAAAGAACCGCATGATGACGTGTGGCAAACCTGCAGTACCGATCATCAGAGACAGGGTGAAGAGCACCATGTTGAAGGTGTCGGCATGATGAGCGGTATATTCGGCAAAACCGAGTTCGCTCACGATTGCGTCAAGTTTGGTAAGAAGCGGCTCTCCGCCCGCAGTGTCGCCGAACAGGCCAAGGGCCGGGATAGGATTGCCGGTCAGTTGCAGCGAGATAAAGATCGCCGGAATGGTGTAGGCGGTGATCAGAACGCAGTATTGGGCGACCTGGGTATAGGTCACACCCTTCATGCCCCCGAACACGGCATAAGCAAAGACCACACAGGCGCCGATCAACAGACCGGTGGTATTGCTGACCTCAAGGAAACGACCAAAGGCCACGCCGACACCAGTCATCTGACCGATCACGTAAGTCACCGATGCGACGATCAAGCAGATTACCGCCACGATGCGCGCAGTGGGGCTGTAGAAACGGTCGCCGATGAATTCCGACACAGTAAACTTGCCGAACTTGCGAAGATAGGGAGCAAGAAGCAAGGCCAGCAGCACGTAACCACCGGTCCAGCCCATCAGGAACGAGCTGTTATCGTATCCGGTAAAGGCAATGAGGCCTGCCATTGAAATGAACGAGGCCGCCGACATCCAGTCGGCTGCTGTCGCCATACCGTTAGTGACCGGGTGTACACCGCGACCGGCGGCGTAGAATTCTGATGTGGAACCAGCGCGGGCCCAGATTGCGATGCCGATGTAAAGCGCAAAGGACGCGCCCACAAACAGCAAGTTGATGGTAAACTGATCCATGGCGGCTTACTCCTCTTCGACGCCGTATTCGCGGTCGAGCCGGTTCATCCGCCAGGCGTAGAAAAAGATCAGGGCCAAAAAGACCAGGATCGAACCTTGCTGGGCGAACCAGAAGCCCAGATCGGTTCCACCTACGGTGATTCCCGATAGCATCGGGCGCAGCAGAATGCCAAACCCAAAGGATACCAGCGCCCATATGATGAGGCTGACGATGATGATCCGCACATTGGCTTGCCAATAACTCTTGTCGGCTTCGGCCGTCTGTACGGAGTTTGTAGTACGATCCGCCATGGCGGTTCCTCCTTGCTTCCTCCAAGGCTGCCCGCTGAGCGGACAAACCCTCTCCACGTGCCTGCCGCCGTATCAAGACGATCAGACATACCTTTACCGGTCCGCCTAGGCGGTTGATCCGGTTATATACTCAAGGGGGAGGGGTGGCGTTAACCGTCCCCGGTATTGCTCGCTTAGTCCATCGCCCCCTTGACGATGGTTGCGAGGCCCTGGGCGATCTCGTCTATCCCGCCCATGGCGTCAATTTTCTTCAGAAGGCCCTTGTGTTCATAATAGTCAATCAAGGGCGCGGTCTGCTCATGATATGCGCATAGTCGGGATGCGACGGTTTCTGCGTTGTCATCCGCGCGGCGGCTAAACTCCGAGCCGCCGCACTTATCGCACTTGCCGTTTTCGGCTGGTTGCTTGAAACTGTCATGATAGCCTTCGCCACAGCCGGCGCAGGTGTAGCGACCGGAAATGCGCTTGACCATTACGGCGTCCTCCACCTCAAGGCTGATGGCTGCGCCAATCTCCTGTCCGGTCTCAGCAAGCAACGCATCAAGTGCCTCGGCCTGCACAGTAGTGCGTGGGAACCCGTCAAGTATAACGCCTTGGGCGCAGTCAGGTTTCGCCATACGGTCACGCAGGATTGCGATGACGATCTCGTCGCTCACCAGATCACCTGCTTCCATGACAGCCTTTGCTGCCAATCCTGCCTGTGTCCCGGAAGCAACCGCCTCGCGCAGCAAATCGCCCGTCGAAAGCTGCACTAGACCAAATCTTTCTTCCAGCATTCGCGCCTGAGTTCCCTTTCCGGCGCCCGGAGGGCCGAGAAGGATCAAAACGGCGGGAGTGGTTGTCACAGCCGTGTCCATCACACCCTCACTTACTGGCCCGATTTTGAATCAGGTCTTCGACCACTGAAGGATCGGCAAGTGTCGAAGTGTCGCCCAGAGATCCGAAGTCGTTTTCTGCGATTTTTCGAAGAATACGGCGCATGATCTTGCCCGAACGGGTCTTGGGCAGGCCCGGGGCCCATTGAATGACGTCCGGACTGGCAATCGGTCCAATCTCGGTTCGGACCCACTGGCGCAATTCCTTTCGCAGTTCCTCGGAGGGTTCGCGGTCATTCATCAGGGTGACATAGCAATAGATGCCTTGCCCTTTGATCTCGTGCGGATAACCCACCACAGCTGCCTCGGCCACGGCGGCATGGGCCACTAGTGCGCTTTCCACCTCGGCGGTGCCCATACGGTGGCCCGAGACGTTGATCACGTCATCGACCCGACCGGTGATCCAGTAATCGCCATCGGCGTCACGCTTACAGCCGTCGCCAGTGAAGTAATAACCTTTGTAGTCGGCAAAATAGGTCTTTTGGAAGCGTTCGTGATCACCCCAGACGGTGCGCATCTGACCAGGCCAGCTGTCTTTGATGCACAGCACGCCCTCGACATCGTTGCCCTGTATTTCCACACCCGATTGAGGATCGAGAACGACAGGCTGGATGCCGAAGAATGGCTTCATTGCCGACCCTGGTTTCATCGCATGTGCGCCTGGCAGTGGCGTCATTAGGTGACCGCCGGTCTCGGTCTGCCACCATGTATCGACGATCGGGCATTTGCCCTTTCCTACAACCTCGTTGTACCAGTTCCAGGCTTCGGGATTGATCGGCTCGCCAACTGTGCCCAAGACTTTAAGATCACTCAAATCGCATTTCTCGACAAACTCGTTACCCTGGCCCATCAGGGCACGGATCGCGGTGGGCGCGGTATAGAATTGATTCACTTTGTGCTTTTCACAAACCTGCCAAAAGCGCGATGCATCAGGGTAGGTTGGCACACCCTCGAAAATCAGCGTGGTCGCGCCGTTGGCCAACGGGCCGTATACGATATAGCTGTGACCAGTCACCCAGCCTACGTCGGCAGTGCACCAGTACACATCGCCATCATGATAATCGAAGGTGATTTCATGAGTCATTGACGCATAAACGAGGTACCCGCCGGTAGTGTGTACCACTCCCTTGGGCTGACCGGTTGAACCAGACGTATACAGGATGAACAGCGGATCCTCTGCACTCATCTCTGCCGGCGCACAATAGTCGTCTACTTCAAGCGCCATTTCATTATAGTCAAAATCACGACCCTCTATCCAAGTCGTCTGGCCGCCGGTGCGCTTGACCACGAGGCATTTCACGGTGTCCTTGCAATGTAACAGGGCGGCGTCGGCGTTGGATTTCAAGGGGGTCTTGCGGCCACCGCGCGGGGCCTCGTCGGCTGTGATAATCACTTTGGCGTCACAGCCGTTGACACGGGCCGCCAACGCATCCGGGGAAAAGCCGGCGAAAACGATGGAGTGGATGGCGCCGATCCGCGCACAAGCAAGCATTGCATAGGCGGCTTCTGGGATCATCGGCAGATAAATCACCA
Source organism: Ruegeria sp. BHSB058 (assembly GCF_059613285.1). Taxonomy (NCBI): domain Bacteria; kingdom Pseudomonadati; phylum Pseudomonadota; class Alphaproteobacteria; order Rhodobacterales; family Roseobacteraceae; genus Ruegeria; species Ruegeria sp. BHSB058. The sequence goes on from NZ_JBXWSF010000034.1 coordinate 23,315, forward strand.
CGCGGTCACCCTTACGCACGCCCATAGACTCCAGAATATTGGCCATCCGGCAGGTGCGGCGGTGCAATTCGGCGTAGGTGATGTGCTGGGCGTCGTCGGTCGGCTCGTCCGGCTCCCAGATGATCGCAGTCTGATCGCCGCGGGATTTCAGATGACGGTCAAGACAGTTGGCAGACACATTCAGTGTGCCATCGGCGTACCAGTTGATCGAGACCTTGCCAAAGCTGTAGTCAACGTCCTTTACTTGGGTGTATGGCTTTATCCAGTCAACACGCTTGCCCTGTTCATCCCAGAAAGCGGCTGGATCGGCGATCGAGGCGGCATACAATTCGGCATATTTTTCCGCGTTTACGTGCGCACGTGCTACGGTTTCGGCAGATGGCGGATAAACTTTGGCTTCTGAATGAGCAGCGGCGTTCATTCTTGGGCTCCTCCCTGTCACTGAATGTTCCGGGACCGTTTTCGCCCGCATGGAGAGCATTGTCGATCCGGTTCCTACCCTGCGACGGATAATAGTCATATCTGAAAATAAGGAAATAACTTGCTGTAATCCAATGGTTTGTGTGTAAATAAGTTTTTCCATATCGGTAAAATAGTAAATTTTTGGCAAGAAAGTTATCATAAAATCCTTTATTTTCAATTGATAGAGAGTCAATGACACGGGCTTGGTTTCAATCCTCTCTCGCGTCATGGCGGCCTTCCGCGCGAAAATTACCTTGACGGGTCGCGCGACATTTTGTTCCCGTTTGCGCTCGCGGTTCTGGTGAACCGTGAATTCTGGGTGACAGGCCGTCAGGAGCCCAGGGGTTGGCAGTCGTGAATGTTGGCGCTAGCTTCTCTTGCAAGCGGCCTGCCATGAGGTTCGCGGTCAAGGGAGAGATCATTATGAACAAGATGTTGAGCGGAGCGGCCGTTGCCGCCCTGAGCCTTGCTTTTGTCACCGAAGCTGCAGCGACCGAATGGAACGTTTCGGTTTGGGGCAAACGGCGGGCTTTTACCGAACATGTTGAAAAACTGGCGGAACTGGTCAGCGAAAAAACCAGCGGCGAGTTCACGATGAATGTAAGTTACGGAGGCTTGTCTAAACCGAAGGAAAACCTCGACGGCATTTCAATCGGGGCTTTCGAAATGGCCCAGTTTTGTGCCGGCTATCACCGCGACAAGAACCGGGCGATTACCGTGTTGGAGTTGCCGTTCCTCGGAGTGAACACCCTAGAGGAGGAAGTAGCGGTCAGCCATGCGGTCTATGGGCATCAAGCCGTCAAGGACGAGATGGCGCAGTGGAACGCGCAAATTCTCATGACCTCGCCGATGCCACAATACAACCTGGTTGGAACCGGCGATCCGCGTGATGAGCTCGCGGAGTTCGACGGCATGCGTGTTCGCGCAACTGGTGGACTGGGTCAGGCATTCGAAGCGGTTGGTGGCGTGCCCACCTCGGTTCCAGCGACCGAAGCTTATAACGCAATGGAATCTGGAGTTGTCGATACAGTAGCCTTTGCCCAACACGCGCATCTTTCGTTCGGCACCATCAACAAGGCCGACTGGTGGACAGCCAATCTGAATCCAGGCACCGTCAACTGCCCAGTGGTGGTGAATATCGAAGCCTTCGAGGCGCTGAGTCCAGAGCACCGCGAAGCACTTGAGAGTTCGATTGATGAAGCGATTGCTCACTACCTGGCCAACTATGGCGAGCTGCTCAAGAAATGGGATGGCGTGCTGGAAGAAAAGGGCGTCGAGAAGGTGATGATCTCGGACGAGACGATTGCAGAATTCCGTGCCAAGGCCGCCGACCCGATCCGGGATCAGTGGATTGCCGATATGTCGGCGCAGGGTCTGCCGGCGCAGGAACTCTATGATCTGGTGCAGTCAACGCTAAGCGATCAGCGCGGCGGAAGCTGATTCTATCGACCGGGCCCTTGTGCCCGGTCACTTCAATCGCCCATCAGGAGAAAACGAGATGGCAGGACATGCCACGGTACTGGAGGATGACAGCCTCCTGAGCCGTTTGGATCTGGCCCTATTGCGGCTTGAAAAGTTAATGGCATTGCTCAGCGGCATTGGCGTGTTCTGCCTGATGGTTCTTGCGGTCGTCTCTGTTGGTGGACGCAATACGATGAATGCGCCGCTGCCCGGATACGTGGACTGGATCGAACAGGCAATGCCGCTAATTGCGTTCCTTGGAATCTCGTTCGTACAGCGAAATGGCGGTCATATCCGGATGGATATCCTTATCGCGCGACTGCATGGCCGCGCACTGTGGTTGTTTGAATTGGTTTCGGTTGTTCTGATCCTGATCCTGATGATGGCGCTGGTTTGGGGCAGTTGGGCGCATTTCGACCGGTCCTTTGACTGGGGTGCACCGCTGTGGAGCCGTGATAGCTCGATCGATATCGGCATTCCAATCTGGCCAGCCAAGCTGCTCGCCCCGTTAGCGTTCTCAGTGTTGTGTTTTCGACTGCTTTTGCAGACTTGGGGCTATGGCCGCGCATTTGTGCGGGGTGTGGATAGACCCGTTGCAGTTCCGCTCATACAGGACGCGGCAGCGCAGGCAGCAGCCGAGGCCGAACAGTTCGAAGGGCAGGAATAAGCATGGACACCATCGAAATTGGTCTTTGGGTCACCGGCTTTCTTCTTGTCATGGTCCTCACGGGGATGCGCGTGGCCTTTGCCGCAGGGCTGGCCGGGCTTGTCGGACTAATCTGGATATTCTGGGCCAAGTTCGGGTACGATCCGGACCGGTTCGGTAAAGCGGTTACGGTCGCAGTCAAAACCGCGGGGCAGGTGCCTCATTCCAAGGTGGCATCACACACACTCAGCCTGATCCCTACCTTTATCCTGATCGGGTATCTGGCCTATTATGCCGGGCTGACCCGTGCGATGTTCGAAGCGGCCAAACGTTGGATTGCCTGGGTTCCGGGGGGATTGGCGGTTTCAACCGTGTTCGCCACAGCCGGATTTGCCGCCGTGTCAGGCGCATCCGTGGCCACGTCGGCGGTGTTTGCGCGTATTGCGATCCCCGAGATGCTGAAGATTGGCTATAACAAGAGGTTCGCCGCGGGTGTCGTTGCGGCGGGTGGTACTTTGGCGTCTCTTATTCCGCCTTCCGCCATTCTTGTGATCTACGCCATCATTGTAGAGCAGGACGTCGGGAAACTGTTACTTGCCGGATTCATCCCCGGCGCCTTCTCGGCGGTCATCTATGGCACATTGATTGTCGGCATAGCCTTGGCATTCAAGTCGGTAGGTCCGCCAGTTTCCGGTTTTACCTGGCGCGAGCGCTTTGCTTCGCTTCCTGCTGCGATGCCGATTGTCCTTGTGATCGTCATCATCATCTGTTTTGTCTACAACCCGTTTGGCGATCAGGCTTGGGGTACGCCCACCGAAGGCGGTGCAATCGGCGCTTTCATAGTGTTTTGTTTTGCGCTCTGGCATGGGATGCGCTGGGCGGAACTGAAATCAGCGCTGCTGGAGACCGCCAAACTAACCGCGATGATCTTTTCGATCATCTGGGGTGTTCTGATCTATGTTCGGTTTCTTGGCTTTGCCGACTTGCCGGGAGCGTTTTCAGACTGGATCACCGGCTTGACGATGTCGCCGATGCTGATCCTGATTTGCATCCTGCTGGCTTATGCGGTTCTGGGCATGTTCATGGATGCCATAGGGATGCTTTTGCTGACCCTGCCGGTCGTCTATCCTGCAGTCATGGCGCTGAACGGAGGTGAAGCAGTCAGCGCTGCGGACAGTACGTTTGGCATGTCTGGTCCGATGTGTGCGATCTGGTTTGGCATTCTGGTGGTGAAGATGGCCGAGTTTTGCCTCATCACTCCACCCATTGGCCTTAACTGCTTCGTAGTCGCGGGCGTGCGCCCCGACCTGAGCGTTCAAGATGTGTTCCGCGGCGTGGCCCCGTTCTTTGTGGCGGATGCCGTGACCATCGCTTTGCTGGTCGCCTTCCCGGGAATTGTTCTTTATCTGCCGTCTCTGGCCAGTTAGGGCAAGGGGACCAGCCCTGCTGTCTACAGGCAGATATTCTCATAATCCCACACGGTGATTGCAACGCTTTCTCCGGATTCGCTCTCGCCCACCTTGCCCAGCGGATCGAAATCGCGGAGCAGGCCGAAATCGTGCCCCGTAGCGTGCTCCAGGTCCTTGATCCGGACCTGGAAGGTTTTGAACTCGCCGAATTCAAACCCTTCAACTGCTTCGACGCGTCCACGTTCGGACAACATCCGGTGGATCAACTGGCCCTGAGACAGGATATAGGCCGTCGCGTGTAGGCGCAGGATGTCGCCCTCTTCGGGCGCTTCGGCCAACATTGTTACCACCTTGAAGAATTCCAGCGGCACGGGTGCGCCTGTGTTGCCCAGAAGAGGCTCGGTTCCAGATATGATCGGGCCACTGAACACGTTCGCGCGAAAACCGTGAGTGCGAACGTTATCGAGGATGTAGTCTTCCAGTCCCAACCACATTTCGGAGTTGCGGTTAAGAAGGCGATGCTGCGGGCTGCATACCGTGTAATGAAACGTGTCCGCGTCAGCCTGTTCCGCGGTTTCGCGGGTATCACCCCAATTGGTTGCTGCACGACGTATCAGGTGGCCCCGGTCAATATCGGCATGGCCATAGGCTTCGGCATCGAGTTGCTGGTTGGCTGGAATGCGCAGATCCTTGCGCCATGTCGTCGACCTTCGCTTGATCCTGATGGTCTGTTCTCCATCGATGTTCAGGGCGGTCAGCAGCGGCCCCTTGAGTGCAGCACTATAAAGCACGCCAAAATGCTGGTAGCGCAGTTCGTGCTGGCGTTCAGGTGTCGCATCGCTTGGTGTGCTAAGCGGAATTTGAGGGTTGAGCTTGGGTAGGGGCACTGGAACCACCTGCAGGAAATCAGGGTCATATCCACCGCGCCCCGCAAAATGGTTCAGATCGTGACCAGCGGGTGCCTCGTCATGGATTGCCGCGACACTGTGAACCTGTCCGGCTACACCCTGATCCAAAAGGGCGGTCAGGGTGCTGACCCGAACGGCACTGTTGCCGATGCCGAACCGACCGGCAAAGTGCAACCCCACCAGTTTGCCGCTGTCGAGGCTGATGACTGGACTGCCCGAATTGCCACCCAACGTTGTGGCGTCGTGACCAAGCCGGGAACTGCTGTCGGCCATGCTGGCAAAACCGGGGGCAAAGCGTTTGATGTCGTAGAGCCCTTTGAAATACCGCTCCATCTGGGCGGCGTTATTGCGCGAGTCCGAGGCCGGATAGCCAATAACGGCGATCATCTCGCCATCTTCGGCATCCTTGATCGCGCGCGGCAGAGGCGCGAGAGAAATACCACTTGCGGCGTCGGGTTTGTCGACCCGCGCCAAGGCTACATCCGCCGAAATGTCGTCTGCAATATAGGTAAACTTGCGGATTGGAATGGTCTTCGAATTGTCCCCCCCGGCGCCGACCTCCTCCAGAAAATCGATAGCCGCGCCATAAAGGATGTTGCCAGGGCCGAACTTGAACACGCCATCGCCCAGAAAAGTCCGGCGGGCTACGATCTTGGCCACATGCCGGTTGGTAACGATCAGCAGGCTGCCATTGTCTTCTTCGTCGATGATCCAGCCTGTGCCACCCCATGCCATGTCGTGATTGCGGAACTCGATACGACCTATCGAAGGGATCATAGGCTCGATGTTGGTGATCTTGATATCCGTACCGGGGGCGAAATCGCCGCCTAGCTGGGTTTTCCCCTCAACTGCGCCGTTTTTGATCAACAGCGGGGGGCGGCCAACCGCTCGTACAATGGCTTCGAGCATCAAGTTCGAATGTCCGGCGGCCTCAAGTTGCGGCGGCGTGCTGTCAATCATCTCTATTGCTGTGCTTTCTGCAACCAGCCCCAACTCTTTCAAGACCGGAGACCCATCGTTGATGGCCTGCTTGATCTTGTCGAAATTCCAACGGGTCCTCAGCCCCTCCAGACGGTTCAGGCTTTCCTCTTCAGCGCGGTTGGGCATTTCAAGTCTCCTTGGATGAAAGAAGTCAACGGAAAATGGTTTCTGGAGGTACCTCGTGCAGGACGAGCACCGCTAGTGTTGCAGCCTGAACGAGGGGCAGTTCATCTTTTTGCAGAAGTTTTAGAACCTCTGTCCGTCCGTGGCTCCGTTTGGCAAACGCGTTAAGGTAGGGCCGTCGCAATCTGCGCCGAGCTTGCGCACCGTACCGGTCGCGTGGGGCAAGCAGCCACAACAGCGCTTCGGCACGATCCGGTGTCCCCAAATGCTCTGTCAAAGCCACGGCTTGGTGATCGGCAGGGATGTCCGAAACCCAATCTTCGGGTGGGAGCGAGGCATAGGACCAAAGGCCATTCACGGTTCGCCGCCACCGTTCCGCCGCGTCGGCGAGCGCAGGCAGATCACGGTCAGGACGGAAGAAGGCGTAACCACCGAGTGTTTCCGCTGCCAGCCCCGCATTTGCCAGTGCCTCTGCCGTGTCCGAGGCGTAGGAGGATAGCCCGGAAGCGATGTTGTTCAGCCCTTGCAGTTCCGGCGCGACTAAGTCCCCGATCTCTCCGAACAACTCTCTCAGGTGCGCAAGCTCGTTCTGAAGGCGCGCACCACCACGGTCAAACATTTGGTCGAGCCGGACAAATTCGACCAGTGGCGTGGCATAGGGATTGAGCGGCGCAACTCTGCGCCCTTGGGTTTCAGGTTCTATACCATTACTGGAGGCCAGATTTTGCTGCACGCCCAGATTGGCGCGCAGTCGGTCGGCACGATCAAGTGTGCGCCAGGCCAGTTCTTCGTTGCCGCCGGCAACGAACGGAAATATCAAGGCGCGTGTTTCGTCGATAATCCATGGGAAGGCGGCGGTTTCCCGTACAGACAACAGCATGAAATCCAGCGCGCACCCTGTCAGCATCGAAGCCTGCCGCATGTTCGCGCACTTGCCCAGCACCTCGTACCGGTCCTCCGACTGTAACCAATCCAAGCATTTCTCAAATCTGAACTCAGCCCATACTTCCAATAGAAGGCGTGTCATGGGCGGGCTGACTCTTTTTAGCGCGTCGTGAAAAAACGGCATCGGCAAAGCGCCAAGGATCTGGCTCGCCAGCGTCCACTGTCCGCTGCGCCATGCATAGGCCATCGTGATCAACCCAGCGTCGCTGGCCAGTTCATAACGTTCGGGAAAAGCGCTTTGCATGATACCGGGTATTTCACGCAATTCGCCTTTCTCCAGCATGATTTCGACATCCTTGATCGCGCGATCGTCCACTGGATAAGTCAGGTCGGCATCAATGGGTTTCACATATGTCGACCGCATTTGTTGAGGATCGAACGCAAGTTGCGGCTGCACGTGTCTGGCATCCAGAGGCGAGGAAGCGACGCCGCTCCAGAAATCTCTTCCGAGCTCTTGTTCGAGATTCAGGGCGAAATCTTCCGGTTCCAGATGGTCGTCCGCTTCGGGCAGAACCTGGTCCTGTCGTCCGAAATCCGATCGTTCCTGTTTTGCCTGACGGATTGCGTCACTTGCACGCGCGGGCAACTCGGCAAGCATATGGTCGTCGAACTCTTCAGCCAAAGCGCGGCCAATCTGCGGTATGTCCACTTTCGGTTCTCGGCACATCTGAAGCCGGTGATAGAGCGCAGCAACCGGATTTATCCCCTTGAACCATTCCGCGGCTTTTTGATCGATCTCGCGGGAGGTGTCCGGGAATTCTTCATAAATCAGTTTCAGAGTGGCCGCCCGGAGATCGCTACGATGCAGAATCCATGACCCCTCTCTCCGTACCAGCCAATGGTGGCGGCCCAGCTCTTTTAGAATGTCTTCGGCTTCTTTCTTGCTTAGCTCAAATCCAAGTGCAGGGGCGACTACTTCGCGCAAGGCGCCCACATTTATCCGCTGCAAGACCAAACCCTTGAGTGCCACTTCACGCAAAGTACGCGGCACCCGACTGAGAATGGCGCGATAAAGATAGCCTTCGATCTGCGCGCCGCTGGCATTCGCCGGCACGTGCAGGTCAGGTCGTGCTCCCATTTTCAGAGACTTGCTGGCGAGGACCAGGCGCAGGGGAATTCCTTGCGCAAGTTCCAGGATCGGAGCCCGTTGGGCCGCGTCGACGCCACGTTGTTCCAGCATGCTGTCAGCCACCGGATCTTCGAGCCCCGTCAAATCGATGCTGTCTCTGTCGACCCGGGATTGCGCGGGGACGATGGATTCCTTGCGCCCGGCTGAGATCACACAAATCGGGCACGCAGCGAATTCGGCCAGTCGATCGAGATGTTCAAACAGGCGGACGACACGGGAATCAGCTCGCTGGCGCAAGACCTCCAATGTATCGAGCAGGATAAGGATCGTACCGTCAAAGCTGGACAGGGCGCTTCGGATGGCCTGCATGATCTCCCGAGACCGTCCGCGTCGAGAAAGGTTCTCGGTGTCTGCCAGCGTTTCGGCCCGTTCGAACCGCGCCTCGCGCAGTTGCTTAGCAGTATATGGCAGGCCGTTTCCGATTTGACGGGATATCTCGTCGAAAAGGGCGTGATCGTCCTGCACATTCAGCGAAGACCGGTCGAAATCCAGTCGCAGAATGACCATGTCACGTTGGCGAGCCATCTGTATGACACGCTCCAAAAGATAGGATTTCCCAATTCCGGGCAGGCCTGAAATATGCAACGTGCGTAGTTTCACTGCGGTCTTTCGACTTGGGTGGTCTTCTCTTGTTGCCCAGCGGTCGGGCGAGGCCATCCAGCGATCAATCTTGCCCAATTCATCTTCGCGGCCGAAAAAACCACCTGATAGGGCCTGCTCATTGGCTTGTACCTGAAGCAACTTGTTGACTGTCCCTCGCAAGGCAGCCACCTGTGAATAACCCGGCGCTTGCGGTCCGCTCCGATCCAACACTTTAATCAGGTCCAGCAACGGTTGCGGGTTGTCGGCTTTGACGATCAGATCAGAGATCGCCTCGGGCGAGTATTGGGCCGCGCCTGTCAGGGCTAGCTCCACATCGGTTGGGGATTTGGCATATTCGCTACTGGGCGCAAAAGGTGAGGGTTTGGACAGTACTTCGCGGCGAACGCTGTTGCGCATGGTCCAGAGATCCTGAGACTCGTCCCGCTCCACCGTGCAATCCGGGCGTAAGAGGCTAACGATATCCAGCATTCGGTTCGTATCGGCCACCAGTTCGTTGCCGCCGATCTTCAACAAGGTTGAAACCGGGTTGAATGCACCTGACACCGCCGCGACCCATCGCAGCTTTTCCAGTACGTCACGACTTCGCGGATCAGCCTGCATCATGAACTCCAATGTCTTTTCTCGCCTCTGTGCGCAACCGTTCGGCGACGAGCGGAAGATTGGCGATAGCAAAGCGGTTCATTTCCGCCGGAATTCCCTGCAAGGCAAGGTCAACGATGTGCCCGCACACATCAGGTGTCCATTTCAACGCCAATGCCCTGACCATCAGACCAACGCAGTCTTTGACGTCTTTTCGCAGGAACGGGCGGATATAGTCGACAAATAGCTTCGGTCGCGGATCGACTTCCACATTGTCCAGATTAGTTATGGTGCGGGCACGCAAATCATAGGTTTCGAAACCGGCCAGGATCAGCCGCAAGTTCGGAGTATCCAGAACTTCTTCAATCAAGTGTTCCAGTTGATATCGGGTGCGGTCGATCAACCCGCTGTCGGGATTGTCAAAGTAAAGCCAAACGGTCTCGTTCCTTTCCGTGGCGATCCTGCTCAGCTCGGAGACGACAGTGCGGATTCTGTCGTCTTCATGCGCGGTGCCGGTTGTTTCGTCTGCTGCGACGCCGGGCTGGGCTGCTATTGATGCGCTTCCGCCCAATGCTCGGCGGTTGAGGCTGGCGGTCAGATCACCTTGTTCATATCCAGGCTGCATCCTGACGATGCGATGTCGGGCACCATGGATCTCCAGAAAACGATCAAGCAGAGTATGGCTGAAATTCAACCCCTGCCTCTCGGCGATCTTTGTGCGTTTGATCCAAACGCCACGAAGGTTCTTGTCTTGCCTGTCCAGAATCGCGGTCAGTGCGTCAAAGAAATTGTTTCGCCCGATCACAAAGTGACCATCCAGATCATCGCTGAGTGACCAAAGTCTGCGTGGCGGGCAATCCAGCTTGATCTGCGCGCAGAAATCGTCATTGGCGGCAAAATGCTGAAAGGGCACCAGTCGGCGGACATTGTTCCATCGCCCCTGATGCAGGCCGACAAAATTGAACTGGCGGTCAAATCCGGCTCCACCGGAAGACCCGCCATGCGTTTTGATACTGTGAAGGTGGCGCGGTTCGTCCAGCCTATCTCGCCGGAGTTTTCCCACTGCAATCCCTTTTTCGGCGCCCTCCGGGAAATGAATCAGAACAAAACTTTCCGTACCCACCCAATTTGGCAACGCGTTCGGCAATGACATGTGTCCGAGAGTACGACCAAGCGGCGAACGTATGCGCAGCAGAACCGCATCGCACATCGTAGTGGCATCTCCATCACCCGGAAGCACACCGTTCTTCTCACTGTCGAGGCAGGGCGCAACCCAGACCGGTCGGGCTTTGTGTTCACTGCCATCGGACAGCAGTACGCTGACGTCCGAGATCGTGTCCAAATCGAACTCGCTTGCTGCATCCGGCACGAAGGCACCCACAACATGGGCCGAAGTGAGGATCAGTCTCGGCGAAATGAGTGCGCCACTTCCGAGAACCTGATCGTGTTTCAGAACCCGGCACCGAAACGCCTTGGCGCCGCTGGCGAATTCGCCGATGCGGTCGATGTCCAGATCATCAGCGTCAGCAGGGGCCAGGCTGGCCCCGTTGATCGGGACGTGCTCCACTTGATCCGCCGGATCGTCGGCCAGTGGAAGTGGCTCCAGCCCTCGACTGCGTAGGGCGGCAATGAACCGGCTCATCAGCTTCTTGTCTACCAGACGTCCGACGATCAAACCGGCCACTGCCGTTCCAGGCATCGATTGGGCCACCATCCGAAACGTGTCGATATCCCCAATGTGACCTGCCGACTGGAACACTTCCTCCACGGTTTGGTTCACCATGTTCGGGTGTTCCTGCATCAAGGGTTGCAGTTGGACGGCCGTCAGTGTTTCCGTTCCAGCCATGGATATAACTCAGCCCGCACCGATGGCAGCCGTAAGTGCAGGCTTGCCGGATAGTGCATCCTTCAATTCTTTGCCGATGTCGTCGCCTCCAGCAGTGCTCTCCTCGCCCAGCATCACTTCCGCGCGTTTGCGGGCTCCGGCGCGATAGCGCAGCCACAGCATTTCCGAGGCATAGTCTGCGAGCTCAGTTGTAAACTCGGCCGCAGCCGTTGGGTCCGAGTTGACGAGCTGTGTCAAAAGCACATTCGCGCTGGATTCCACACCAGCTTTGCCCAGTTCAGCTTCCGCAACAGCCTCGTGGCCAGTAGCCGACTGCGGCAAAGAAGCATCCAAAGCCGTTTTTGCATCAATAACACCCGCGCCAAGATCCGTGGCTCCGTTCCAGACAGATGGCTTGCTGAGGTCATTCGTGACGCAAGCCACCCACATCGACTGAACAGTGGTTCCAGCCGCTGCCGCTTTTGCTCGCAGCGTGGCTCGGCCACCGTGCCGCGCGACCCAAAGCGCTGCGACACCTCCGGCCAAAGAGGTGGCGAGTGTCGTGCCTTGCGCCGCTTTGATGCCCCAGTCGTGATCGATCGCCTTGTTCTTGGCTGCTCCCCACACATGCTCGCCCGGGGCGGACAGCGTTACTTGCGGTCCGCGACCGGTCCGCGCCCAAGGCCTCAGATCCGGACCCACAGCGGCCATCGCCGTGGCCAGCCCGAAATCCGAATAGGCTGCCGGAAAGATCACGTCGGGCCAGCAATTCCCTGCAGCGCAGATCACCACCAGCCCGCGCTCCACCGCCAACCGCAGAGCCCGTTCGGTAGAAGCGACACGCATCGGCCCCCCTTGCGCCATGACGATGACATCTGCACCATTGTTGATGGCGTGTGCAATCGCTCTGGGCAGGGTTCGCTGTTCGAAATTGATGACAGACCTGATTGCTCGGATAGGCATCACCATCGCGTCCGGGGCTGAGCCTGTGATTGCGCCCGGGCCGCTGGTTTTGCCGTTCATGTCTGCGCCCCCGCGCGATGCGACAACCGACATGACCAAAGTGCCATGTCCGGGATGTTGCAGCAGACTGTCGCTGAAACGATCAGACGCATCGGTGCCGCCTTCAACAAAATTAATCTGGTGGGTCAGATCCAACACGCCTTCAAGCTCTCCGTGCGTGGAATACCCGGTATCGATCACTGCAACCGTCGAACCCGCCCCACGGCTGTGTTGCCAGGCCAGCGGCGTACGGACCAGTTTATGCACCCAACCGAACGTTTGCGCGCTGCTGCGCGGTGTTGAGCACGAGAACAACCCGGCCTCCGTGGTAACCGCACCTACCGAGACAGCGCCATATAGGCTTTCGGGCAGAACCGGATTTGCTTCGACCGCATCCAAGGCACTTCGCAAGTGGCGAGTAAATGCAAAGGCAGTTGTTTCCCGTCCTGTTACATCGGTGTTTGGAAACTCGGCAAAAAAGAACTGATCCCTGTCACTACCAAACGCGGTTTCCACGATTGAGTTGGATCCTGGCACCGATTGCTCAATTAGTTTTTCCACGTCTTTCGAATTGGATTCTTCCATAAAGACCAATTCAACAACAAGAGGTGCGCCGACGTCCGATGCCTGCGCGCGAAGCGTTTCCAGAAGTTCCTGCATGGTAATATCCGGTATCGAAATGAAACAATCAGTACGGGTTACGATAACACAGATTTCCCTTCAATTCACCCTGCGCGGATGAATGCTTGGAAGACGTTAAAACAGAAGGCCGGGCAAGGAATCTTGCCCGGCGCAAAAAACGAGATTGTTCGACCTTTAGCTTTTTGCCCGCATCAGCATCCCGAACAGATCACGTGGATCGTCAGGGTCGGCCAGCATGTCCAGTGGTTCATAGAAATTCGTGCCACCAATAGCACCTTTGATATAACGAAGGGCCGAGAAATCCTCGATAGCAAATCCCACGCTGTCGAACAGGGTGATCTGCCGGTCATCATGACGCCCTTGTGCCTGGCCTGTCATCACCTGCCACATCTCGGTAACTGGGTGGTCGGGTTCAAGGGCCTGTATTTCCCCTTCGATCCTGGTTTGTTCGGGGTACTCCACGAAAATCTTCGAGCGCAGAAGGATATCGCGGTGCAGTTCCGTCTTGCCGGGGCAGTCGCCACCGATGGCATTGATGTGCACACCGGGGCCGACCATGTTGTCGGTCAGGATCGTGGCGTATTTCTTGTCGGCGGTGCAGGTCGTGATAACTTGCGCGCCCTCTATGGCCTCTTCTGCTGTCTTGCAACTCACCACAGTCAGCCCTTTGCCAGCCAGATTGGCTGCACATTTGGCGGTTGCGTTCGCGTCGGTGTCATAAAGACGAACCGTGTCGATACCGCACAAGGCCTTGAAGGCAAGGCACTGGAACTCGGACTGCGCTCCGTTGCCGATCATGGCCATTGTTGTAGCGCCTTCGGGTGCCAAATACTTGCCCACAAGGGCCGAGGTGGCCGCCGTTCTTAGCGCGGTCAGCATGGTCATTTCGGTCAGAAGGATTGGATAGCCAGTATAAACGTCAGCCAGCAGGCCAAAGGCGGTTACCGTCTGCAACCCCTCGGACGTGTTTTTGGGGTGGCCGTTGACATATTTGAACCCATAAGCCTCGCCATCCGAGGTGGGCATCAGCTCGATCACCCCATGTGGTGAATGGGCCGGGATTCGCGGAGTTTTGTCGAAACTTTCCCACCGTTTGAAATCAGATTCGATCTGATCGGCAATTTCAGAGATCATCTGTTCGACGCCGATGTGATGGATCAGCCGCATCATGTTGTCTACGGATACAAAGGGTACGAGGGCTTTGTCAGAAGGTTGCATCACGCACTCCTATCGGCGGGCAAGGTGGATGCCGGCGATCATGCAGCGGACCGATCCGCCGGCGGTTTCGATGGTGGGAACCGAGAGGGGCAGCGGCGTGGCGCTGGCCTCGATGATGGCGATCTGATCCGGCGTCAGCGCGGCAAGCGCGCGCGATGAAATCGCCAGAACCAGCCCGTCGCGCCCGATCAGCTCGATTGCGTTTCCGGCAAACTCCGTGATCTGATCATGTGTCAGGTCGATGACTTTGCGCCCGGTCTCTTCCAGCCGGGTGCAGATCGTCGCGCGCCGCTTGGGATCGGTGATCATGTCCAGACAGATCATCGCATAGTTGGTGCCGATCCCCATCAGGACATTGGTGTGATAGACGTCGCGGCCCTGCGCGTCGCGCGCCTCGAACGCGATGGGTTCATAGTTGAAATGGGTGCAGAACCGCTCCAGCAGCACCGGATCGGCGCGGTGGGATTTGACCGTATAGGCAATGCGGCCCACGTGATCCAGTACCATGGCCCCGGTGCCCTCCAGCGCCAGATCGTCCTGTTCCAGCCCGGAATAGTCGATCACGTCCTGAACCCGGTAGTCCTGTTTCAGCATCTCGACCACGTCCGCGCGCCGCTCGCGCCGCCGCGACGGCACGAACATCGGATAGATTGCCACATGCCCACCCGGATGGGTCGAGAACCAGTTGTTGGGAAATACGCTGTCGGGCGTGTCGCGATCGCCGTGATCGTCAAAGACATGCACGGTCACACCGGCCTCGCGCAGTTGTTCCACGGCGCGGTCATGCTCATCCCGCGCGGCGGCCGAGGTGGCGGCGGCAGAGCGGTTGGCTAGCGTCTGGAACGCGTTGTCGTCGCGCGTCTCGGGGTTCGAGGCAAAGGCATGCGGCCGGATCATCACCACGGCGGAAGGGGCTTGCAAGGACAGCATCAGAAGCTCCGTGTCGGGCGGTCGAAGATGCGGCGCCCCATCAGCGAGGCGGCCAGATCGACCATCAGTTTCGCAGTGCGTCCACGCTCATCGAGGAACGGGTTCAACTCCACCAGATCAAGCGAACAGACCAGCCCGCTTTCGTGCAGCAGTTCCATAACCAAATGGGCCTCTCGCTCGGTGGCACCGCCGGGAACTGTGGTGCCCACGGCGGGCGCGATGGCGGGTTCCAGGAAATCCACATCCAGCGACACGTGCAGGATGCCGTTGGCGTCGCGCACGCGGTCCAGGAACGCCATCAACGGCACCTTGATGCCATTCTCGTCGATGCTGCGCATGTCAACAAGAAATGCATCGTCTCTCTCCAGCGCCGCACGTTCGTGCGGATCGACCGAACGCAACCCAATCATCCCGACCCGGTCCGTTGGAACGGGCGCCGCGAGGGCAGGGAAGGCTTCGAACCCCGGTTGACCGGTGAAATACGCGACGGGAGTGCCGTGCAGGTTGCCGCTTCCAGTGCTGTCCGGAGTGTGAAAGTCGCTGTGGGCGTCAAGCCATAATACAAAAAGCGGGCGTTCCGTAGCCTTTGCATGCGCGGCCATTCCCGCGACGGTTCCCATTGACAAAGCATGGTCCCCGCCCATGAAGACCGGAATACCTCGGCCTGCGGCATCTTGTGCAGTGCGTGACAGGGATCGAGCCCAGCCCACGCATTCCGGCAGAGCGAACAGGTGCTCATGCTCGGGCATATCCACGGGATCAGGTCGGATATCGCCCTGGTCGATAACTCGGTGACCCAAATCTGAAAGTGCCTGCATCATACCGGCAACGCGATAGGCATCGGGTCCCATCCGGCAACCCTGACGTCGTTTACCCGCGTCCATGGGGACGCCAATGAGAAGTAGATCGTTGTTTTTCATGCCCTGATATTGTTCCCGAAGCGGTCTTGCCGGAAGAGAGCAAAATGCTCAAAATGGAACCAATCCACTCATAACGGAATATCAAAATGGACGATCTGGATAGCCGGCTTCTGAACGCGCTGCATCGGGATGCCCGCGCTTCGCTATCGGAACTGGCTGAACAGCTGGGTGTGACACGCACAACGATTCGAAGCCGGATGCAAAAGCTTAAGCAAACCGGAGAAATCGTGGGGTTCACTGTTCTCACCCGTCGGGACGTAGCACAAAGCCCGGTACGCGGGTTGATGATGCTGGGGATCGAGGGGCGCGGAACCGAACGTATCATGTCTCGAATATCTGCAATGCGGCAAGTGCGGACCGTGCATTCGACAAATGGCACCTGGGATCTGATCGCCGAGATTGGCACTCAAACACTTGAGGAACTGGATGAGGTCATCTTCTTTATCCGGCGTATGGATGGTGTGACGCGGTCAGAGACGAACTTGTTGCTCTCAACCCGGAAAGGACGAGTCTGAACGGGTTAAAAAGCGAAACTGATTGCAATATTATGCAGTAAAATATGCCCGTTCAGCTTTGCTTATCCGAAGCAGGTCTTGAGGTGAAATCGGAAAGACATGACGCGGTGTTCCGGCAGCAGCCCAGACCACGTCGAAACCTGTCAAGCGAGGATCGAAAAACGCCCGGATCGGGGACAGGTGTCCGACGGGGGCCACGCCGCCAATTGCAAACCCGGTTTGAGCGCGAACCAAAGCGGCGTCGGCCTTTTCAAGTGCCTCACCGGCAGCATTCGCAGCATTTTCCGGGCTGACCGAGTTTCCTCCGGCCGTCAGAAACAGAAGGGTGTCTCCGGAGCGTTCGCCTTGGAACACGATCGATTTGACAATTTGATCCAACGCACAGCCCACTGCGTTTGCAGCGTCT
>NZ_JBXWSF010000035.1:0-39597 GCF_059613285.1 Ruegeria sp. BHSB058
ATTCGGACGTCACCGCGCCGAAGTGAAAACGCTCGCCGGTGTGTATGGCGCAGCTTACGAGGGCGATGAGGGTTTTGCGGCAATCCAGAAAAGCATCGAGGACTTTGCCGAGGCCGAAGGGCGCCGCCCGCGCCTGTTGGTCGTCAAGATGGGGCAGGACGGTCACGACCGCGGCGCCAAGGTCATCGCCACGGCCTTTGCAGATATCGGATTTGATGTGGATGTCGGGCCATTGTTCCAGACTCCGGCCGAGGCGGCGCAGGATGCCATCGACAACGACGTGCATGTGGTCGGCATCTCGTCCCAAGCTGCGGGGCACAAGACGCTGGCGCCGCAACTGGTTGAAGAACTCAAAAAAGCCGGTGCTGAGGATATCATCGTGATCTGCGGTGGCGTGATCCCGCAGCAGGATTATGACTTCCTTCACAAGGCGGGCGTCAAGGCGATCTTTGGCCCGGGTACCAACATTCCCGAAGCGGCACAGGACATCTTGCGTCTGATCCGCGAAGCGCGTGGCTAAGCGCGGAGTCATTTTGATAGGTATGGCGGCGGGTGCCCTGTGGGCACTCGCTGTCGTCATCTTGCTGCCACGGTTGGATTTGCCATTTTTGCCTTTGCCAATGGCCCTGCCGGTTGCGTTTGTTTTGCCGGGGCTGGTTCTCGCCGCCATGATTGGGCGGGCAGCCCAGCGGCGCTTCTTTGATGACGCAATTATTGATGGCGCAGCATTTGTTCCGGATTCCGCCGCCGACATCGACCAGCGGGTGCTGACCAATACGGTGGAACAACTTGTGCTCGCATTGGCGCTCTGGCCGTTTGTCGCCCTTGTTCTTGGCGGGGCCGTTGCCGTCGTGCTCGGTATGTCATTCGCCTTGATGCGCGTAGTGTTCTGGCTGGGCTACCACAGGTCGCCACCCTTACGCGGATTCGGCTTTGCAGGAACTTTCTATCCGACTGTCGTTGCCGCTTTGTGGTCTATATTGGTTTGGTTTGTTTGATGCAGGTATCAGACTGTTGCACGCCGCCCACGAAACGCTAGGGTTCGCCTAAGCGGAGGTAAGTCATGCAACTGGACCACATTGCCGTCGCCGGGGCGACGCTTGAAGATGCGACCGAGCATGTCGAGGCAGCTTTGGGAGTTAAATTGCAGCCGGGCGGGCACCATGACAAGTTCGGAACGTACAACACGCTGCTAGGGCTTGCGAATGGCCTGTACCTGGAGGCTATAGCAATCGATCCCGAAGCGCCCGATCCCGGCAGGTCGCGCTGGTTCGATCTGGACAGGTTTTCCGGTGCACCTCGCCTGACAAACTGGATTTGTCACGTGACCGACATGAATGCGATTCTGGCTCGTATGCCGGACACGGTTGGTATGCCCATGTGGCTGTCGCGCGGTGAACTGCGATGGAAAATGGCCGTTCCTGAATCTGGTGCGCTGCCCTTCGACAACCTGTTTCCGGCGCTCATCGAATGGCAAGGAAACCTGCATCCGTCGGGCATGCTTACGCAAAGTGGCTGTACCCTAAGGCGACTGACCGTGTCTCACCCGCTTGCGGACGATCTTTCCGGCCTTCTCGGGCCACTGAAATGGGTCAACATCGAGCCCGGCGACCCCGGATTGAAGGCCGAGTTCGACACGCCCCACGGAATGCGGATTCTGGAATGACTATCCGCCGTGCAAGTTCCGAAGATGCGTCGGCCATTGCCGACATAACCAATGCCATCATACGGGAGACGTTGATCACGTTTACCTCGGCAGAACGCAGCCCGGAAAGCATTGCGGCAGATATCGGAGCGCGCGGCGAGGGGTATCTGGTGGCGGAGCTGAACAGAAAATGCGTTGGGTTTGCCACCTATGCGCCCTTCCGAAGCGGTCCCGGCTATGCTCATACGCGCGAGCATTCGGTACTGCTTGCCTCAGACGCGCGAGGGCAGGGATTGGGACGCGCTTTGATGGAGCAGCTCGAAATTCAAGCACGGAAGGATGGCGTGCATGTTCTGGTTGCAGGCATCTCCGCCGCAAATCCTTCCGCTATCGCCTTTCACAAGGCGATTGGGTTTTGCGAGGTTGGCCGGATGCCTCAGGTGGGCCGAAAGTGGGGAAAGTGGCTTGATCTGGTGTTGATGCAAAAAATCCTGTCTGGGGTATGATTCGTCGCACCTGACACCGGCTCTCTCGCGGGATAGGGTGGCCTCATGTCGATCTGGACCCGCATAACAGATGCCCTGAGCGCATTGGCGCAGGGGGAAAGTCTTGCCACCGTATTCGAACGGCTGCGCACGCCTCCTGAAAAGTCGGTGGCCTTCACCATTGCTGTCATTGCCCTTGGCGCCAAAATGGCAAAAGCCGACGGGCAGGTGACGCGCGACGAGGTGACGGCGTTTCGGGAAGTCTTCAGAATCGCCCCCGAGGACGAGGCAGGCGCAGCACGCGTGTTCAACATGGCGCGCACAGATGTAGCGGGCTTTCAGGACTATGCGCGAAACATACAAAAGATGTTCTCCGAAGACAGCACCACGCTCTGCGACTTGATGGAAGGGTTGTTCCACATCGCCTTGGCCGACGGGTTCTATCACCCTGGCGAGAACGAGTTTCTCGAAGAGGTCAGCCGGATATTCGGGCAAACAGACGCCCAATTCAAAGCCCTGCGCGCCCGTTTCGTTCCAGATGCGCCGACCGACCCCTACACAGTCCTTGGTGTTCCCTCCGACATGCCGCTGGCGGAAATCCGAAAGGTATGGCGACAGCTTGTGCGCGACACGCACCCGGATGCTATGATGGCCCGCGGTGTTCCGGAAGAGGCGGTGCGACTGGCCGAGAAGAAGATGATTGATATCAATCGCGCCTGGGACGAGATCAACGGCGCAAGGGCTTAAAAACGATGCGGTTGGCGACCTATAACGTGGAATGGTTCGCCAATCTCTTTGACAGGGATGACCATCTGATCGTTGATGACAGCTGGTCGGGACGGCACGACGTGACCAAGGCTCAGCAGGTCGAGGCCGTGGCCAAGGTGATGACAGCGATGGACGCTGATGCCATCCTTGTTGTCGAAGCTCCGAACACCGGTCGAACGCAGAATACCGTGCGTGCCCTGCAGGAGTTTGCCGCAACTTTCGATCTTCGGACCCAACGCGCGGTCATGGGATTTGCCAACGAAACGCATCAGGAATTGGCTTTGCTTTATGATCCCGATGCATTGCAAGCGCGACATGACCCGAAAGGAGAGGAGACCGGCAAGAAAGGCAGCACGGAGGCCCCCCGCTTTGACAGTGTTTTCCGGATCGACCTCGACATTGACGCCACCCAAGATCTGATCCGGTTTTCCAAACCTCCCATCGAACTTGCAATCCGAACCAAGGCGGGCAATGACCTGCGGCTGATCGGCGCACACCTGAAATCCAAAGCACCCCATGGCGCACAAAGGCGCGACGAGGCAATACAGATTTCTATCGCAAACCGGCGCAAGCAACTGGCCCAGGCGATCTGGCTTAAGCAGCGTATTGAACAGCATCTGGATGCTTGCGATGAGGTCATCTTGCTGGGCGACATGAACGACGGTCCGGGGTTGGATGAATTCGAACACCTTTTTGGTCGTTCTTCGGTCGAGATTCTTCTGGACGCCGGGTTGTTCGACCCCCATGCGGCCAAGGCGAGCCAACTAAGGCCGGGGGCGGTTCCTGCGACGGCACGGTTCCAGATGCCGGGCGACGGGCGCTTTCTTCAGGCTCTGCTCGACTACATCATGATCAGCCCCGGCCTGCGAGACAAAGACCCGGTTTGGCGTATCTGGC
Source organism: Ruegeria sp. BHSB058 (assembly GCF_059613285.1). Classification (NCBI taxonomy): domain Bacteria; kingdom Pseudomonadati; phylum Pseudomonadota; class Alphaproteobacteria; order Rhodobacterales; family Roseobacteraceae; genus Ruegeria; species Ruegeria sp. BHSB058. Next base: position 3,796 of record NZ_JBXWSF010000035.1, read on the forward strand.
ATCCATTTGACGATCCAGATTGCTGGAACGTTCCGGAGCTCCGCGATGCCTTGCTAACCGCATCCGATCATTTCCCCGTGACATTGGATATTCAGATATGACCTTTGAACGCATGGATGGCGCGCCCTATATTCACTGGATGCGATCTGTCCTTGTCATCACCGCAATTGTCCTGGCGCCGGTTCCTGTGCTTGCCGAAGAAGAGACCGGAAAATCACTGATGGAGCAGGGGGCTGAACTGTTCTTTGAAGGGTTGAGGAAAGAGATGGAGCCGACACTGGACAATCTGCGTGACCTGACACAGCAGCTTGGCCCCTCTATGCGATCCTTCATGGAAGAGATGGGCCCGGCACTTGCCGATCTGGCGCGCAACATTCAGGATTGGAGTGTTTACGAAGTGCCCGAAATGCTGCCGAACGGAGACATCATCATACGCAGAAAACCACAGTCCGAGACCCCTGAGGAAGAACAGGAACCGCCGCAGGACAAAACGGCCCCCGGTCCGGAAATCGACATCTGAGAAAGGTTCAGTCTTTAACGATGATGCGGACCTTGGCACTCAGCGCCTCGGCCAGTGAATCGAGTCTCGCAGCGGCAATTTCGCTGAAAAGCGGCACGGTTTCCTTGGGCAGCACAAGCTCAAGCTCCAGCTTTTTCGGATAAAACCTGAGTTGCCCCATTCTCACCTCGTGCTGCATCCAAAGCATGGCCCCGAACCGCATCGCCTTGCCCAAAATCTCGGCCTGTTTTTGACCCTTTTCATCCAGAAGAGCGTATAGCGGGTCGAATTGAGCCTTGTCGCGTTTGTTGCGGTAGCGGTGCTGCAACGCGAGGCCGATGAATATCCGTTCAGAGTGCTTCAGACCGCCAAGGTTTGCGCGTGTGACGTTGTCGAAGCAAATCTCGGCCCGATAGTCGGGATGCGCCCGCCAGGACACGTCATGCAGAAGACATGCCGCCTTGATCAGCCTGACTCTGGCAGGCGGCACCGATTTGAACAGGGGCATCACGAATTCGAACAGGTACTTGCCAAAACCGGGCAGGCGGGCGTCTTTGGATTCCGCGAAATAGCTCGCCTCAATCAGTGGATCGCGGTCGCGCAGGCGTTGCGGCATCTGTTCATAAAGCAGACCCTCGCGGATTCCATAGCTGGAAATGGCGATATCCTTGGGCTTGAAGGTGCGGATCAGGCGGGCAAGAACGTCCATTGCATAGGGGACCAGCGCCATGCGCGAGCCGGAAACGCCCGCCTTTGCACGCAGCTTTTCCGGGTCTGAGTTTTCGATGAACTTGATGGTGGCGCGCACCTGTTTGGTGCTCATTCGGTATTCATGCAGAACCTTCAACGGGTAACCGCGCCGCGCCATGTCGATCCGGGCAAAAGCGCGCCAACTGCCACCAACCAGAAACAGGCGGTCCCGTTGTGGGCCTAACTGATCTCGCAGCTGTTCCATCACCTGCTTGATGTGGTCCTTGCGGCCGCGACGTCCGCCCTTGATATCACGCAGCTTCAGAGGCCCAAGCGGAGAGGTAAGGCGGCGACCGACTTTTCCGCCGCCGATCTCGGCCAACTCCATGGACGAGCCGCCCATGTCGCAGATCAGTCCATAGGCGCCGGGCCAACCCAGCAAAACGCCCTGCGCAGACAGCCGGGCCTCTTCCTCGCCGTTGATGACCTCGATGTTCAGGCCGGTTTCCCGCTGGACCTCGGCGCAAAACTCTGGCCCGTCCTCGGCTTCGCGGACCGCAGCGGTGGCAACGACGTGCAAGGGCGGCATGTCCAGATCGCGCGACAGGTGTTTGAACCGACGCAAGGCCGCAAGGGCGCGGGTTCGGCCTTCAGGGTTCAGGCGTCCGGATTCCGACAGGCCTGCACCCAACGCGCACATTACCTTTTCGTTGTAGAAATACGCGGGCGACCTGGCCGCGCCATCGAACACGACCATCCGGACCGAGTTCGACCCGACGTCAACGACCCCAACGCGCGACAAGGCGCGTGCGCTTGGGTCGTCGAACAGGGGCCTTCCGAAGGGTCCCCAATCTGGCGCGGTGGTTGCGATTGGTTTTTCCATCTCTCCCCCGGTCATGGCGTCGGCAGGATGCGAAATCGCCGGGATAGGGTCAATTGCAGGATCATCCTTGGCCTGCGTCATAGTTGAGCACCCTGACAGCCAGGGCGCGCGTGATTTCGCGTTTTTCTGCCAGTGCGAGGCGGTCAAGCTGGTCTACCACTTCAGAAGCGGATGCGAACCGGCGGTCCATGTGTTTGACGAGATACGATATGACATCGGGGCCGGGATTGAGCTGGCGGTCGACAAAGAGCTTGGCCAGAACCGCGCCCAAGAGTGCGTCGTCGGGCGGATCAAGCGCCACGTGATGCGCACCTTGGATGCGACTTTGCAGATCGGCCAGCGGCAGTGCCCACAAGACAGGGGGCAAACGGCCAGTCATCAAGAGCGACCTGCCTTCGGCCAGAGCCAGATTGTGCAGGTGGAACAGCGTTTTCTGACACTCGATGTCACTAGCAATATCAGGCACGTCCTCGACGGCAACAGGGTGCTGCGCCAGTTCCGGCACCTCTTCGTGCCGCAGGTCAGATGCGTGAACGATGCGCGCGCCTCTCTCGCCGGCCCAGACATGCGCCAGATGGGTTTTGCCCGCCCCTTCAGGCCCGGTCAGTACCAGTTTGTTTCCCGGCCAGGTCGAGGCGGAGATCATCGCAACCGCCAGTGCATTTGCTGGCGAGACAAAGAAATCCTCGCGCCCCAGTGCCGTCTTGGCCGGGAGGTCAAAGCTGAGTTGCTCGGCCATTCAGTCGTCGTCCTGATCCTGTGCGGTCAGCCCCAGATAAAGGCGACTTGTCAGATATTGTCCCGCGCCGAAACGTGCAAGCACCCCAAGTGCAGCGGCAACCGGAACCGCGATCAGCATCCCGACAAAGCCGAAGAGTGCGCCGAATACCGAAAGCGCCAGCAGAAGCCACACAGGATGCAGGCCGACTGAACTGCCCACGAGTTTCGGGGTCAGAAAATTGCCCTCGGCAATCTGGCCGGCAGCAAAGATGCCCGCAACCAACCCGATTGAGGCCCAGTCGCCCCAGAACTGAAACAGGGCCAGCCCGATGGCTAAAGACCCGCCGATCAGCGCCCCCAGATATGGGATGAAGGTCACAAGCCCTGCGATGAATCCTACGATCAGCCCGAATTGCAGCCCGACAATCATGAGAGCAACAGCATAATAGGTGCCAAGAATCAGGCACACCGTCCCCATCCCGCGCACGAACGAGGCCAGAACCTGATCGATTTCTCTCGCGAGCCGCCTGATCACGGGGGCGTGGTCCATCGGCAAAAGCTGGTCTATGCGCTCGATCATTCGATCCCAGTCAAGCAGCAAATAGACCGCCACCACTGGCACGATGACCAGCAGGATAACTACATTGATCGCCGAGCCGAGCGACGCCACCACGGTTTGCAGCACATCGCCGGTCTTGGATTTCAGGGTCTCACCGACTGAGACGAGAAACTGGTGGGTATTGGAATGTTGGTCGAGCAGCGAGGGAAACTGTTTTTCAATGAAACTGCGCAGATCTTTGAATAGCGACGGCAAAATCTCGACCAGATCGATCAGCTGCGTGATCAACGCTGGAACCACCATCAGAAACATCAAAACAAAAACCAGCACCGACAAAATCGTTATGGCCGCCGTTGCAGCCGACCGTGACAACCCCATACGTTCCAGCCGGTCGGCAACCGGATCAAGGAAGTAGGCGATGGCTCCCCCGATCACGAATGGCAACAGCACGTCGCCCAGCAACCACAAAGCTGCGACAAAAACCACCGCTGCAATGCCCCAGTATCTGAGTTGGTCCCTGACGGGCAAAGCCATGGTTTTGTTCCCGTTACCGCTTTCCTTCTTCAGTTCTTGGCCGATGCGTGGGTTTGATGCAACCCGTTCCTTGGCTACGGGTAATTACCCTAAGGCAATGTCGCACATTGCTCTGCCTGCCAAATTGAACGGTGGTGAAGCATGAAGCAGAATGCAAAATCTGTGAATTCCTACACCTTGACGATCCGCAAGCCGCAATGACGTGCTGCCTTGCCTCGGGTTTGTGGATCGCGTAGAGCGTTCGGGCTTTCGCTTGCCAAAGAGGATTGCCTATGCGTCTGTCCCGCTATTTCCTGCCTGTTCTCAAGGAAAACCCGTCCGAGGCCCAAATCGTCAGCCATCGCCTGATGCTGCGGGCAGGGATGATTAAGCAGGCCGCCGCCGGTATCTATTCCTGGCTGCCGCTTGGCTTCAAGGTTCTGCGCAAACTGGAAAACATCGTGCATGAAGAGCAGGCGCGGGCAGGGCATATCGCCATCCAGATGCCGATCCTGCAATCGGCGGATCTGTGGCGCGAGTCCGGGCGATATGATGACTACGGCCAGGAAATGCTGCGGATGCAGGATCGGCACGGACGCGACATGCTATATACGCCGACGGCCGAGGAACTGGTGACCGATATCTTCCGTGGCCACGTAAGCAGCTACAAGGACCTGCCGCTGACGCTTTATCAGATTCAGTGGAAATTCCGCGACGAAATCCGCCCGCGCTTCGGTGTGATGCGGGGGCGCGAATTCCTGATGAAGGATGGCTACAACTTTGACCTGACCAAAGAGGATGCGCTGCACGCCTATAACCGCCATCTCGTCAGCTATCTGCGCACCTACGAGCGCATGGGCCTGCAGGCCATCCCGATGCGTGCTGACTCGGGGCCGATCGGTGGGGACGATACTCATGAATTCCTGGTGCTGGCCGAAACCGGTGAATCCGAGGTGTTCTATGACAGCCAGGTCACCGATATTCGGCTGGGGCAGCGCGAGATCGACTATGACGACAAGGCCCAGTGTCAGGCGGTGCTGGAGGAGTTTACTTCGCTCTATGCCCGGACCGATGAAACCCATGACGAGGCGCTGTTCAACCAGATCCCCGAAGGGCGCCGGCGGTCGGCGCGGGGGATCGAGGTGGGGCAGATCTTCTATTTCGGTACCAAGTATTCCGAGCCGATGGGGGCAACTGTACAAGGCCCCGACGGAAAATCGGTGCCGGTACATATGGGCAGCCACGGCATCGGTGTCAGCCGCCTGATCGGCGCGATCATCGAGGCCAGCCACGACGACAAGGGCATCATCTGGCCCGAAGGCGTGACGCCGTTCCATTGCGGTATCGTCAACCTGAAACAGGGCGATGACGAGGCCGACGCGGCCTGTGAAAAACTCTATGGGGCGTTGACGCATCTGGGTCTTGACCCGCTTTACGATGACCGCAACGAGCGGGCGGGCGGCAAGTTCGCCACCATGGACCTGATCGGCTTGCCGTGGCGGATCACGGTCGGGCCTCGCGGGCTCAAGAACGGGGTGGTGGAACTCACCTGTCGCCGCACCGGGGAAAGCGAGGAGCTGAGCCCGGAACAGGCGGTCACCAAGCTTGCGGGCATTTATGAAGGCATTGCCTGAGCAAAGTGACGGGCCGCTGATCTCGGTGATCACGGCCACGTACAACCTGCTGTCCCAGGGGCGCGGCGACAGTTTTCGCGAGGTTGTCGCATGCCTGAGGCGGCAGGATTGTGCCCGGTTCGAGCATGTGATCCAGGACGGGGCCTCGACCGATGGTACAATCGACTTCATTCGGGAGTACACCCGAATTGACCGGTTTGTACGCATTCAAAGCACCCAAGATGCCGGATTGTACGACGCCATGAACCGCGCCGTTGCGGCGGCGCGGGGGGATTATGTGCTGTTTCTGAACTCGGATGACGCGCTGGCCTCGGACGATGTACTGAATGCGGCGGCTGACGCGTTGGAGGCTTCGCGGCCGGATTTCCTGTTTGGCGCGACGGCACAGCAGATGGGCGCGGGCGGGGTTCACATCCAGAACCGGATGTCGCTGAAGGCTGTGTTGCAGCGGATGCCGTTCTGCCACAACTCGGTGTTCATCCGCCGCGAGGTGTTTCTGGCACTGGGCGGGCATGACCTGAGTTTTCCGGTGGCGGCAGATTACGACATGATGCTGCGGATGATCGCAGCGGGATATCGCGGCGAGCGGCTGGAGCATCCGGTATCGTTGTTCTGGACCCGGGGAGTGTCGGGAGACGATGAGCGGACCGCGCAGGATTATGCAAGGATCTGGATGAAGTTCTTTGACGGGTATTCCTCGGCCAAGGGACTGACTGTTGAGGATTTTGCAAGGTTCTACAAGCGGGGGCACATGCCGGCGGCCCTGGTGCTGGACGTCTTGCGGCGGCGGGGGCAATCGGAGGCGCTGCGCGCGGCGGCGCGGCACAGTCTGTTCAAGACCATCCGGCGCAATTTGCAGCCCTGGCGGAAATTCTGAGCCTTGCGGATTTCGGATTGAGCGCCTTCGGCGCGCTCTTTTCGATCTTGGATTGAGGGACGCTGTCCCTCAAACTCTCTGGGGTACTTGCAACCAGAAAGAAGCAGCGAACCCCGAGCGGTAACCGCAGCGGGGTTGCCTTGGCGTGTCGCCGACGCTCAGGACGGATGCGCCGGTCGCGCGGCGATCAGATCGCCATCTGCGTTGCTGCCGGGCAGGGCCACGACGATGGGGCGACCGAACCGCCGCACCAGATCGCGTAATTCGATGCCGAGAAAACGCAGCCCACAGATCCTGCAGCCGGTTGTCCGGTCGGTGATGCAGAGCCGACCCTGCCGGAAAACCAGCCGGTAACCCTTGGCGCGCAACGTGTCCCTGAGTGTTGTCCAACTGGCGGCGTTTTCGAAATCCGGTCGGATCGCCGCGCGAAGAAGGGCGGCGGTTTCGCAATCCAGTTGAGTTGAGGCGTGGTTCGGCCCCGATGGGCCTACGGGTTGAATTCGTTCTTCATAACTCATGAGCGTCTCCCGCTCTAAACTCATTAATCCCCCGGAGCAGGGTGTCAAAATTTCCCTATCCGGTCAAACAGTGAAATAAAATTACTCGAGGAGCGTTGCATTTGGAAGTCAGTTAGCGCAACCGGAAACGAATTGTTTGTGTTCTGGGGACAATCCTTGGCGCCTGATTGGCCGGGCATTTGCGGTGACACTTGAATTGTCGCGCCTGACGCTGCAGGTGTGAAAGGTGAACAGAGCGGCGTCGCGCGCCGGTTGCAATGGATACGGGCAGAACGGCATGGCGATGAGTTTCGTGACGGTGGTCTATTCGCGAGACTACCCATTGCTGGAGCTTCAGGCCCTGTCGATGGCCCGGTTTCTGGACACAGGTCAGGTCGGTTCGATCCAGGTCGTGATGAACGATTGCAACGAGGCCGTGCTTGAACGGGCGCTGGAGCCATTGCTGGCCGCCTATGGTCCCTTGGCGGCCAAACTGCGTATTCTGCGCGGGGATGACCTGTTGCGTGAGGGCTGGCGGGGCAACGACGGCTATCGTATGCAGCAGGCGCTTAATCTGGCGGCGGCGGCGCGGGCACCATGCGAGCGAGTGGTTATTCTGGACACTCAGAACCTGTTCCTGCGTCCGGTGACGGCAGAGGATTTCTTTACCAGCGACGTCAGGGGCAAACTGACATTCCTTCGGCCCGAAAACGAGTGTCACCGGGCGTGGTGGCGCGAGAGCCTGAATGCGCTGGGCATGCAGGCGGCAAATCCGGACACTGTCCGGACAACGACATTTTCGACGCCGTTTCCGGTCAGGCGTCAATTGGCGCAGGATCTGTGCAGGGATATCGAGGCGCGGTACCATTCGGTGCAGGGCCTGTTCGCGTCGCGGCGCAACCTGTCGGAGTTCATGTTGCTGAACGCCTTTTGCCTGAGGGAATATGGCGATATCCGCGCCGGGTTCGAGGAAACCATGCGCCGGAATGCGGAGCTTTGGCCGACCAATTCGCCCGAGCAGGTGGCGGCGGAGATCGATCGGCTGGAACGGGTGGAAACCTTGTCCTTTGGGCTGGACACCCGGGCCTTTGCGGCCTTGTCCGAGGATATGCGAGCGCGTGTCTTTGCCGCGCTCGAGGCGCGGGGAATTTGTGACCGGGATACGGCGCAGAAGGTCCTGGCGCGGGTATCGGCAGTATCCGGCTGACAACATTGCGCCCTGCGCAAACTCTTCCCTTGACCATTGGCTGTGATCGAACGAGGGTCCGGCACGCAAACCCGCGGAGATTTCATGACCGGCACCCCACCTCCTTTTGCGCCATTCGAATGGAAGATCGCCTGGCGGTATCTGCGCGCCCGGCGGGCCGAGGGCGGGGTCAGCGTGATGACCTGGATCTCGTTGATCGGCATCACGCTGGCGGTGTTCGCGCTGATTGCGACGCTGGCGGTTCGGTCGGGGTTCCGGTCGGAGTTCGTCGGCACCATTCTGGGGGCGAACGCGCATGTCACCCTGTACAGCGCAGGCGAGATCGATGCGCAGGGGCGGGTGGACCGCACGATCAAGGAATTTGACGCGATTGCGCAGCGGGTGGCGCAGGTTCCAGGCGTCGTCAGCGCGGCGCCGCTGGTCAAAGGTGAAGTGCTGATTACCAATCGCGAGGCAAGTTCGGGTGTCCAGATATTCGGCATTCGCAAGGATGACCTGCTGAAGCTGCCGGGGATTGCACAAAGTGAGGATGCGTATGGCGATCTTGCCCGGTTCGATGAAGGCATCGCCATCGGCTCGGGCGTGGCACGCGCCATCGGTGCAACGGTTGGCGACCGGGTCAAGCTGACCTCGCCCAACGGGGTCAGGACGGCGTTCGGGGTGTCGCCTCGTGTGAACGCCTATGAGGTTGTCTATGTGTTTTCGGCGGGGCGGTATGACATAGACCGGACGCGGGCCTATCTGCCATTTGGCGAGGCGCAAAAATTCTTTAACCGCGAAGAGTTGGCGGATGAAATTGAAGTGATTGTCGAAGCCCCGGAAGAGTTGGATCCGATGATCCTGCCGCTCTATGATGCTGCCGGAGAGCGGATGCAGATCTGGACGTGGAAGGATTCCTCGGGCGGGTTCCTGCGGGCTTTGGAGGTTGAGGACAACGTTATGTTCATCATCCTGTCGATCCTGGTGCTGATCGCGGCGATGAATATCGTGTCGGGCCTGATCATGCTGGTCAAGAACAAGGGGCGCGATATCGGCATCCTGCGCACCATCGGGTTGAGCGAGGGTTCGGTGCTGCGGGTTTTTTTCATCTGCGGGGCGTTCACGGGGATGATCGGCACCGCGATGGGAGTGATCCTGGGGTGCCTGTTCGCGCTGTATATCGATCCGATCTTTTCCTTTGTGAACTTCGCGATGGGCGGCGGGGTCTGGGACCCGGCGATCCGGGGGATATACGCGCTGCCGGCCGAGTTGCATCTGGGGGATGTACTTAAGGCGGTGGGGCTGTCGCTGGGGCTGTCGTTTTTCGTCACCTATTTCCCGGCCCGCCGTGCGGCGCGGCTGAATCCGGTCGAGGCGTTGCGCTATGAATGACGTGACTTTGCGGCTGGACGGCCTGACCAAGACTTATCTGCAGGGCACGCCGGGTGAGGTGCAGGTTCTGCGCGGTGCCGATCTGGAGTTGCGCGCGGGCGAGGCGGTGGCGCTGGTGGCGCCGTCGGGGGCGGGCAAGTCGACGCTTTTGCATATTGCCGGGCTGCTCGATACGCCGGACACCGGGACGGTCGAGGTCGCGGGCCAGGCGGCCAGCGGCAAGGGCGACCGGACGCGCACGGCGATCCGGCGGCGGGATGTCGGGTTCGTCTATCAGTTCCACCATCTGCTGCCCGAGTTCACGGCGCTGGAAAACATCACCTTGCCGCAGCTGGCAAACGGCGTGTCCGAAAAGGATGCTGAGGCGCGGGCGATGGATCTGCTGGGGCGCGTCGGCGTGGCGGGGCGTGCGGGGCATCGCCCGGCAGCTTTGTCCGGGGGCGAGCAGCAGCGGGTGGCCTTTTGCCGCGCGCTGGCGAATGCGCCGCGGGTGTTGCTGGCGGACGAGCCGACGGGCAACCTGGACCCCGAGACCTCGGATCAGGTGTTCGACGCGCTGATGGATCTGGTGCGCGGCAATGGGTTGTCCGCGCTGATCGCGACGCACAACATGGACCTGGCCGCACGGATGGATCGCGTCGTGCGGCTGGAGGCGGGCGTTCTCAGGCCAGCTGAGTGATCGCAACGCCAATGGCCATGACCGCGATACCGCCAGCGCGCATCAGGGTCAGTGGGGTGACCTGTGCGCCGAACAGGCCATAGTGATCGATGGCGGCGGTGCTGAGCAATTGCCCGAGCAGCACGAAGAACACCGCATTGCCGACGCCGAAATGCGGCGCGACATGGGTGATGGACAGCACGTAGAAGGCCACCAGCAGGCCGCCAAGCAGCAGGTGTTTGGGGCTGGAGGCGACCTTGGCCAGCGCCTGCGGGCCTGGGAACAGCAGCATGACCAGCGCCGAGGCGCCAAGGGCCACGGCAAAAAGAACGACCGCGGCAGCGGTTGGCGAGCCGATCAGCTTGCCCAAAGCGGCGTTCAGTGCGGCGAGGATCGGGATACCGATCCCTGCGGCCAACATGATTGCTGCGTATTGTGTCATGCCCGAATCCCTTCTGCCCGTAAATCGTTGATCTGGATCATTGTGATACTCCCGGTTGTGGGCAAGCCTGCAATTGCGCAGATCAGATGTGGAGAGGGATCGATGAGGACAGTTCTTGGATATGCAATGGCCGCAGGTATTGCCCTGGCAGCGCCTGTCGCGGCGCAGGATGCCGAACGCGGGGCCGAAATCTATCGCCACCATTGCGCCACCTGTCACGGCATCGAGGCGACGGGGCACGGGCCAATGGCCGGGGTTCTGATCATCCAGCCGGTAGACCTGACCGCCTTGCAGGGCGCGGACGGCGAGTTTCCGACCGAGCGCGTGGTGCGCCGCATCGACGGGCGCGACCCGCTGGTCAGCCACGGCAGCCCGATGCCGGTTTACGGCCCCTATTTCGAGGGTAGTGACGTGGCGATCAAGACGCCTGCCGGGCAGCCGATCCTGACCAGCGAGCCGATTGCCGATCTGGTCGCGTATCTGAAAACACTGCAGGGTAGCTAAGAGCATGCGTATCACGGGCATTGGATTGGCAGGGGTTTTGATTCTGGCCGCCTGCACACCGGAGCCAAGGATGCCGACGCCGTCCGAGGGCGAGGCGATTTTTGCCGCCAACTGCACGGCCTGCCACGATTACGACGGGCGGGGCGGGACACTGGCCGAAGGCCAGGTCGCGCCCGATCTGACGCGCATTGCGGAGCGCAATGGCGGGACGTTCCCGCGCGCCGAGGTGATGTCGCAGATCGATGGTTACGGGCGTGGCAGGGTGTCGCCCGACATCATGCCGGAATTCGGCGGGCTGCTGGAGGGAGAGCTGGTGCCGGTCGAAGTGAATGGGGTGCTGACGCCCACGCCGCGCCCGTTGGCCGCCTTGCTGGCCTATCTGGAAAGCATTCAGGTCAGCGGCTGAACGATCAGTCGCAGATGCCCTGAATTTCCGCGCCGCTCCACGGAATGACCACGTCGGTTTCGCGCGATTGCGGCAGATCGGCCACCTGCATCGACTGGCTGAGCATGGCGTGCAGGCGTTTGGTGCGCTGTGCCCCGGGTGCGAGGGCGCGGCAGCAGACATATTCCTCGATGATCGCGCCTTGCTGTTCGAACCCGTAGCTGAGGAAATCGGCAGGCCCGTCGAGGTCGAACAGGTAAGGATCGTCATCCCCACCATGTTCCGCGGCGGCGCGCAGCGGGTGATATCCGGTTTCGCGGCGGTTCTGCCATTGCCAGACATGGGTCAGTTCATGGGCCAGCAGCATGGCGGCCACCAGGTTGAGGCTGTCGGGATATTCGCTCATGTAATCGTCAAGGTACCAGTCACGGGTAAAATAGACCTTGTTGAACAGGGCCACGGCGGCGGGTTTGCTGGTTACGATCTCTTCCTTGAGGGGCGGCAGGATGCGCTCGCGGCAGGTCACGCGCGGGCGCTGGTTGCGCCGGAAGGTCACCGCCGCCACTGGCGCGCCTTCGACCAGGCGCACACGGTCGAGGTTGAGGCTTTCGCCATGAACACGGGCGGCAAAGTCGCGTTCGGTGTCGGTCAGGGGGCGACCGCAGGCGGCAAACAGAAGAAGGACAAGAAACGCGCGTAAAACCATGATTTCGAGAGTAGCCCGCATTCGGTCTGCCGCAAGACGTTTTCACAGGCTCATGGCCAGAACCCGGCTGATTTCGGTCAGTGACCGGCCGGATTGATCCATCCATTTGTTGAACGCGTCCTGCGTCGCGGCCAGTGCCTTTTTCGAGGTGGGCGTCTTGTCGACCACGCCTTCGGCCACCAGTCGGGCGGTAACATCACGGGACAGGATGAAACTGTCGCGCCCGACAAAACGCATGGCATATTGCGCGGTGGCGCCGCCCAGACGCGAGCCGCGTTTGCCCAGCATGGCGAGCAGCCCGACATAGTCGGTCGAGGGCCAGCCGCCCAGAACCGTGCCCGCGCCGCCCTGTTCACGAAGCTCCATCAGAAAGGCGGCGTTGTCGCGAACCGTGGCGATCTTGGTGCCGTTGCGCACGATGCGGGTATCCTGCAGCAGCGCGTCGAATTTTTCATCGTCCATGAAGGCGCAGCGGCCCACGTCGAAGCCGTCGAACGCGGTTTCGAACCCGTCCCATTTGGCTTCGATGACCTTCCAGTTGAACCCGGCCTGAAACACGCATTTGGTGATGGTCGACAGCCACCTGTCCTCGGGCAAGGCGGCCAGCTCGGCAGCCGATTTGGGTTTGACCAGTTTTTCGTTCAGCGCATCCGGGCCGCCGTGCCGGTCGGCGGCGAGTTGAAATATCTCGTCGAAATGGTGCATGTCGGCATCCTCCTGCGTCAGAGTGGTTCCTTTCGCTTTGCCTTGGCAAGCGGAAATCATGCGCTTGTTCGGGTGTCATATGTTCCTCCGCCGTTGAGGGGAGCTTATCGGGGCGCAAGAGCGCTGCCAAGAACTGCTGTCCGAGCGGATCTTGGGGTGCCGGGATCACGGGAAGGTGAGATTCGTGATTGACTGGTCAATCAATAACCGGCAAGACTAGGATCATGGAGAGACCAGACCGGGGTGCAGGTCCGGAATGGAGGGGAGGAAACGGTGCCGGGGCGTGGTCGTCTTTGGCGCGATGGGGTTTGAACTTTTCCGGGTTTCCATATTGCAGTGCGCCGAGAGTTGTCGGCAATATGAGACCTTGGAATATGAACGGTCGCGAGAGGGCCGATTTGCCAACTGGGAGAAACATGATGAAGAAACTGAGCCTCGGCCTTGTTGCCGCAACTGTTGCAGGGTCGGCCTATGCCGCCGACATGGGCGCGGTGGACGAGCCGATCAAGCTGGCGATCAACGAGTGGACCGGTCAGCACGTCACCACGCATGTCGCCGGCGAGATGCTGAAAGCCGCCGGGTACAATGTGGAATATGTCACCGCGGGCATGATGAACCAGTTCCAGGCGCTGGCGGATGGCGACATTCACGCAACGCTGGAAATCTGGTCGTCCAACGTTTCGGACGAATATGCCAAGAAGATCGACGAGGGATCCGTTGTCGAGATCGGCGATCTGGGCCTGGCCGCAAAGGAAGGCATCGCTTATCCGGCGCATGTGGGCGAGTTGTGCCCCGGTCTGCCGGCGTGGGAAGCGCTTGCCGACTGCGCGCAGATGTTCGCCACCGCCGAAACGCTGCCATCGGGCCGTCTGGTCGATTATCCGGCTGACTGGGGGACGCCGGGCGCGGACCGCATGACGGGTCTTGCCTTGCCGTTCAAGGCGGTTCCGGCGGGTTCCGAAGGGGCGCTGATCGCCGAATTGCGCGCCTCGACCGAGCGCAAGTCGCCGCTGCTGATCACCTTCTGGCAGCCGCATTGGGCAATGTCGGCCTATGACGTGAAATTCGTCGACCTGCCGCCGGGTGAAGAGGCGTGTTTCAACGATCCGGCATGGGGTCCGAACCCCGACGCGGTCAACGATTGCGATTTTTCACCCTCGCGCATCTTCAAGGCCGGCTGGAATGGCATGGCCGACAAATGGCCCGCCGCCTATGAGATCCTGACCAACTATCAACTGGCGGTCGAGGACCAGCAGCCGATGATGGGCGCGATCGATGTCGATGGCGGCGCGGTCGAAGAAGTCGTGGCCGCATGGATGGCCGAGAACGAGGGCAAGTGGCGTCCGGTTGTCGACGCCGCAACCAAGTGAGTCCCATAGGTGACTGACGCCAAAACGCCAGCCATTGCCTGCCGGAACCTCTGGCAGGTCTTTGGCCCCGGTGCGGAAAAAGCCCTGACCGACGCGCTGTCTCGGTCAGGGGGAGATGCCGACAAGGCCGCCGGCGATCTGCGCGCAAAGGGATACATCCCCGCCGTGCAGGACGCCAATTTCGACGTCAAGGAGGGCGAGCTTTTTGTCATCATGGGGCTGTCGGGGTCGGGCAAGTCGACACTGATCCGCTGTATCTCGCAACTGCTGCCCGGAACCGGCGGAGAAATCCGGATCGAAGGCGACAATGTCGTCGGTGCGACGAAAAAGCGCCTGACCGAATTGCGCCGCAAGACGCTGGGCATGGTGTTCCAGCATTTCGGCCTGTTCCCGCACATGACCGTGGCAGAAAACGTGGCCTATCCGCTGCGGGTGCAGGGTGTTGGCAAGAAGGAGCGCCGTGCGCGGGCGCAGGAGGTCATTTCGCTGGTGGGCCTTGACGGGCGCGAGGACAGTTTCCCGCGCCAACTGTCGGGTGGGCAGCGGCAGCGCGTGGGTATCGCCCGGTCGCTGGCGGTGAACCCCGATATCTGGTTTCTGGACGAGCCGTTCTCGGCGCTTGATCCGCTGATCCGGCGGCAGTTGCAGGACGAGTTTCTGCGCATTCAGGCGACATTGAAGAAATCCATCGTCTTCATCACCCACGACATTGCCGAGGCGCTGAAGCTGGCGGACCGGATCGCAATCATGCGCGATGGCAAGATCGTGCAGATCGGCACGCCGTCCGATATCGTGCTGCGCCCGGTGGACGACTATGTGCGCGAGTTTTCCAAGGATGTGGCCAAGGGGCAGCATGCCAAGGTGGCCTCGGTTCTGCATGCGGGCGAGGGCGAATACGGGCCGGACGATCCCGGACTGACCACGGCGATGACGCTGGACACGGCGCTGGCGCGCTGCATGCAGCTGTATCAGCCGGTGCCGGTGCGCGACGCATCGGGCACGGTCGTCGGCACGGTTCACCCATCCGATCTGGCCGCTGCCTTGCAGGTGGACGAGGCATGAGCGCGGTTGCCGATATCGCATCCGCCCGCGCCATGCGCCTGACGGCGGGGGCGCAGGCGGCGCTGATCACGGTGATCGTGGGCGCGCTGTGTCTGGTGCTGGAGCCGGTGGCCCCCTGGCTGGTGAAATGGCCGGCGGCATGGGTCATCCCGGCGACCGATTGGGTCGGATCGTTCCTGGCGTGGTTCCTGAACGGGATCAAACCGGCGGCGCGGCTGTTTTCGGACGTGATGGCCTATCCGATGAACTGGGCCAACTTCGTGCTGGGCGGCACACCCTGGCCCATCGTGATCGGTATCGTCACCGCGCTGGGCTGGTATCTGGGCGGGTTGCCGATGGCGGCGCTCGGCTTTCTGGGGCTGAGTTTCGTTCTGGCCTCGGGGTACTGGGCCGAGAGCATGAACACGCTGGCGCTGGTCGCCGTGTCGGTGCCGGTGGCGCTGATCATGGGCGGTGCGATTGGCATTCTTGCCAATGAGGTGCCGCGCGTGAAGGCATTCGTTCAGGCGGTACTGGATATCATGCAGACGGTGCCGACCTTTGCCTATCTGACGCCGCTTTTGCTGCTTTTTGGGTTCGGCCCGGTGGTTGGCCTGATCGCTTCGGCGATCTATGCCGCGCCGCCGATGGCGCGCAACGTGCTGTTGGGGCTGGAACGGGTCGAGCATGAGGTGAAGGAAGCCGCCATCATGTCGGGCGGAAGCCGGTTTCAACAGCTTTTCCAGGTCGAGATCCCGTCGGCCGCCACCCAGATCATGGTCGGAGTGAACCAGTGCCTGATGGCGGCGCTGTCGATGGTGATCATCGCCGCCGTTATCGGTGGCTTCAACGATATCGGTTGGGAAGTTCTGCTGACCATGCGCAAGGCGCAGTTCGGCGAGTCGCTGCTGGCCGGTCTGGTGATCGTGGTTTTTGCGGTGGTGATCGACCGGATGAGCGGCGTTCTGGCGACCGAACGCAAGCGGTATGACACGCGCGTGGTCTGGGCGGTGCTGGGGTTTGCGGTGGTCTTTACGCTGGCATTTTGGGCGCGGTTGCCGAACCCGTCCGACCTGACGCTGCTGGACCCGGCGGCGGATGCGGTGGACAGGGGGCTGACGCAGTTCACGCAGGCGAATGCCGGGTGGCTGGACGGGCTCAAGAACAACTCGATGTTCTATGTTCTGTTGCCTCTGCGCATCGGTCTGGATCAGGCGGTGTTGCCTTTTACCTGGGGCTTCATGTGGACGCCCGCGATGAGCTATGGCCTGTTTGCCGCCGGGGCCGCGATTGCCGTCGTGATGGCGTGGCAGGGCCGGATTACCGGCGGGCTGACCGTTCTGATCGCGATAGGGATGCTGGAGACCGGCATTGCCAACCTGCCATGGCCTTTCGTGCTGACCGGTGCGGCGGCGCTTGGATACGTGGCTGGCGGCTGGCGGTTGGCGGCGCTGTCGGTCGGTCTGTTGTGCACGATCCTTGTTTCGGGCCTGTGGGAGCGGGCGCTGCTGTCGCTGTATCTCAGCGGTGCGGCGGTGTTTTCCTGCGCGGTTTTCGGCGGGTTGATCGGGCTGGCCAGCGCGGTGTGGGAGCCGGTGTGGAAAATCGTGCGGCCGATCTGCGACATGCTGCAGACCATCCCGCTGTTCGTGTTCCTGATCCCGGTGCTGATGGTGTTCCAGATCGGCGAGTTCTCGGCCTTTCTGGCGATCTGTGCCTATGCGATCGTACCGATGATCCGGTACACGCGGCACGGGCTGGTCAATACGCCGGACGAGATGATGGAGGCGGCGATTTCCAGCGGTGCGACCGAGTGGCAGATCATGCGCGACGTGCGCGCGCCCTATGCCGCGCCGACCATCCTGCTGGGGCTGAACCAGACCATCCTTTACGCCTTTGCCATGCTGGTGATCGCAGCGCTGATCGGGACCACCGGTCTGGGCCAGTCGATCTATCTGGCGCTGGGACAGGCGGATGTCGGGCTTGGCATTTCCGCGGGTGCCGCGATGGCCATTCTGGCGCTGATCGCCGACCGCATGGTGCAGGGCTTTGCCGAGGAAAAGCGCAAGGCGCTGGGTCTTTGACAATTGCGGCGGGGCGGCACCTGTGCCATCCCGCCGCCGACTTGACTTCGGACAAAGACCAAACCACTCGGCCCCTTTACATCCCAGTTCACAAGACCGGAGCAAGGCATGAGCGGCTGGGGCGAGTTTCTGTTGGCGTTGGGGGTGTTTCTGGCAAGCCATGTGGTGCCGGTGCGCCCGCCGGTGCGCCCGTGGCTGATCGACCGGCTGGGCCGGGCCGGTTATTTTACCGCCTATTCCCTGTTCTCGCTGGCAGTGCTGGCCTGGCTGATCGTGGCAGCCGGGCGCGCGCCGTATGTCGAAGTGATCCCGCCCTGGCCGGTCTTGCGCTGGGTGCCGGTGTTGACCATGCCCGTCGTCTGCTGGCTGGCGGTTGCGGGGATGTCGATCCGGAACCCGTTTTCTTTCGGAGGGCTGGGGCGCACGCCCTTTGATCCCGAACGACCCGGGATTCTGGCGGTCACTCGCCATCCGGTCCTGCTGGCGCTGCTGCTATGGGCACTGGCGCATCTGATCGCCAATGGCAGTCTGGCCCATGTGATCCTGTTCGGCCTGTTCGCGGGTTTCGCATGGCTGGGCATGGCGCTGATCGACCGGCGCAGGGCGCGCGAGGTGCCGGAGTGGCGCGAGCTTGCCCGCAATACCGCCCGTCTGTCGCTGCGCCGCCCAATTCCCTGGCCGCGCCCTTGGGTGTGGCTGGCTGCCACCGTGGCCTATGCCGCGATCCTTCACCTGCACGCGCCCGTGATCGGGCTGTCGCCGCTGCCATAATCAACAGGAGTGGCCGAAACCCGATGCGCGTGCTATCTGCTTATCCAACAACCGAAGTTCAGGAGCCATGACCATGCATCTGGCCTATATCACCACCACCGACCGGGGCGCGACCGACCGCCTGCTGAGCGCGGCCGCCGACCGTCTGAAGGCAAGCGGCTATGCCCTGGCCGGTGTCGTGCAGACCAACACCGAATGCTACGACAGCAGCAAATGCGACATGGACCTTCAGGTGCTGCCCGACGGCGCGACCATCCGCATCTCGCAATCGCTGGGGTCTATGGCGCGGGGCTGTCGGCTGGACCCGGCGGCGCTGGAACAGGCTGTGGGCGACGTGACCGCGTCGCTGGACAACAGCCCACAGCTGATGATCGTGAACAAGTTCGGCAAGCACGAATCCGACGGCCGCGGGTTCCGTCCGGTGATCGGCGAGGCGCTGGCGCGCGACATCCCGGTTCTGGTCGGGGTCAACGGGCTGAACGAGGACAAGTTCCTTGAATTTGCCGGCGACGCGGCCCGCAAGCTGGCCGCCGATCTGGACGAGATCGAGGATTGGATCGCGGCAGTGATCGCGGAACGCTCGGCCGCCTGAGCGGTTCGGTGTTCGTAAAGCATTGAAAACCTGCCTGGTATCGCTGCGCCCTTGTTCCGCTTTCTTGTCTTAGGAAAAGGGGAGCGGGTGAGTGCGGGAAACCGGGCGGGCTTTCCCTCAGGCACTTTGACATTCGGCCCGTGATCAATCAGCCATTCCAGACTTTTGATCGCCCCCTGAACAGCTCAGCCAGATCCGGAGGCATCGCTCTGCCGCGTCGGCCGGCATGCGGACAGATGGCGATGTTCCACTTTAAGATCGTGTTGCAAGGATTTGAATTCAAGGAGAAGTGGTGGGCGACCCTGGAATCGAACCAGGCGTGCGTCTCCGCGAGGGAGTTACAGTCCCCTGCCACACCTTGCGGCCTGTCGCCCACTGTCAGGCGTTGCACCTGACGTGGAGGCGTGATTACTAGCGCGGCAAAGGAGCGTCAACAGGAAAATTCCGCTTTGGCGCAGGAAACCGAACTCATGGCCCGGAGGCCGGTAAGATGAAGAAACCCAAGTGGGTGATTGAAAAGGAACAGGCCCGCAAAGCGGCGGCATCAGAGACCGTCTGGCTGTTCGGACTGCACGCTGTTCGCGATGCGTTGATGAACCCGAAACGGCAGAAACTGCGCCTTATCGTGACCCGGAATGCACAGGACAAGCTGGCCGAGGCCATTGAAGTCGCAGGAATTTCTTCTGAGCAGGTGGACCCGCGCAAATTCAGCGCGCCAATCGATCCCGGATCGGTGCATCAGGGCGCCGCGCTGGAGGTCAAGCCGCTGGAATGGGGCGGGCTGGACGAGAACTGTATAGGCGCCGAACACCCGCGTGTGATCCTGCTGGACCGGGTGACGGACCCGCACAATGTCGGGGCGATTCTGCGATCGGCCGAAGTTCTGGGGGCCAGCGCGGTGATCGGCACACGCCACCATTCCGCGCCCGAAACCGGAGCATTGGCAAAAACCGCCAGCGGTGCGCTGGAGCGCCAGCCCTATCTGCGCGTGCGCAACCTGGCCGACACAATCGTCGAACTGCAGGGGATGGGATTTTATGTGCTGGGGCTGGATGGCGAGGCGGATGTGACCATCGAAGAGGCGCTGGCGGGACGGCGCGACCATCCGGTGGCGCTGGTGCTTGGGGCCGAGGGGCCGGGACTGAGGCAAAAGACCAAGGAAACAGTGGACCGGCTAGTCAAGATTGACGCGGCGGGCGGATTTGGCTCTCTCAACGTCTCGAATGCGGCGGCGATCGCCTTATATGCCTCCAGACATGTCTGACAGGAGGCACCAATTCCGGGACCGGCCAAAATCGCAACTTGTTGCTACTGCGGCACCCGTGCGGCGCTGGTGTTGCGCGGGCGCGAACGCCACGAGTTGAGCTGTGCGAGCTGTGGTGCGCCCCTGCATGCACTAAAGATGCTGCGCAAGGAACACGTGAAGCCAAGCGGCCAGAAGGAACGGGGTTTCATGCCGAATCACATGCGCAAAAAACGAAAAAAGATCGGATCACGACGGCGGAAGATCGCCAAGGTGATGGATGAAGTCTGGGATGTGATCGAAGATATCTTCGATTGACGGGTTTTTTGGAACACAGGCCGATCACATAACCGTCAGATGGGGTTTCGAAACGCATGTGTTTGATGCATTTTATAGTTTGAATATTAAGGCAGAGAATTGATGATTTCGCGACGAGAATTCGTGGTGGGCATGGCAGGAGTTTTTGCAGCCAGAACCGCGTGGGCAAATTCCCCCTTGTACTATGCAGACCAAGGAATGGCGGTCAGTGGGTTTGACGCCGTTTCGTATTTCCGGTCGCAAGCTCCGATGAGGGGACAGGCCGATATTTCGGTGATGTGGAAAGGGGCCGAGTGGCGCTTTGCCTCGATGGAGCATCGAGAAATGTTCGAGGCCAACCCGCGCGCTTTTGCGCCGCAATTCGGCGGCTATTGCGCCTATGCGGTGTCGCGTGGGCATCTTTTGGAATCCGATCCCAGAGCCTGGCGTATCGTGGATGACAAGCTGTACCTGATTCATTCGCCGAAAGTGGAAAAGATCTGGGAACAGGATATTGCCGGGAATATCGCGCTGGCAGAACAGAACTGGCCTGCTCTGCTGCAGGGATGAATGGTGATTCTGCGCTGAGTCGGGCTTGTCATCACATTTTTGGGTGCGCCCCTTTTTTTCTCTGAGATAGGACCTAAATGTCACAGTGACCGCGGACTGGAACTGCCGCGGGTCATTTCACTGTCCCTCGTTCCATAACTGGCGCCCAAGGTTAACTTGGGCGCTTTTTTCTTTCTGCGGTGCTGGATAATGTGCCCATATGCCAGAGTATTCCGACGCCTATCTCAAAACGATTCTGCAACGCACCAAGGTCATCGCCATGGTGGGGGTGTCGATGAATCCGGTGCGGCCCAGTTATTACGTCGCGCGCTATCTTGGGCTGAAAGGATTTCGGGTGATCCCGGTCAATCCGGGCCATGCGGGCGAAAAGCTGTTCGGGCAAACGGTGCGGGGTTCGCTGTCGGATATTACCGAGCCGGTGGACATGGTAGATATCTTTCGCCGCTCCGAAGCTGTGCCGCCCATCGTCGATGAGGCGCTGGATTTCTTTCCGGGGCTAAGAACCATCTGGATGCAGATCGGGGTCGAGAATGCCGAGGCTGCGGAAAAGGCGCAAGCGCGTGGCATCGACGTGGTGATGAACCGGTGTCCCAAGATCGAGTATCAGCGCCTGTTCGGTGAACTGCGCATGGGCGGCTTTGCCACCGGCATCATCTCATCAAAACTGTAAACGCCGCGTCTATTCGTTGAATTCCTGATCAAGCTTGGCCTGCTTGCGCTGGGTCTTGTCGATCAGCACTTCCATGCGGGGGCGCCAGTCATATCGCGTATCTTCAAGCGTCGGCGCCCAGAACAGAGTGCCGCCGTACCGCCACGGATCCAGTACGACGCCGTCATACATGTCGTCCCCGCGTTTCGAGATGATGGCGGTGCTGTGGTCGATCAGGAACGGGTTTTCCGGGTCGGAAATCGCCCGGTGCAGCGTCAGGGTGCGGAAGTTTTCCTGATTGAGGCGTTTTTCCATGTCTTCGGCCCAATGCCAGCACAGACCGCGCGGGCGCAAGCCGTGGTTGACCTTGGCATTGTGCACCAGCGGCGGGTCGGTGATCTGGTATTCCTCGGCCAGTTGTTTGGGATAGAAATAGGCGATGCGCGCCGCCCGTTCGGCCTCGGCCGGATCGACCTCGGGGCCAAGGCTTTTGAGTTGTCGCGCCAGTTCGTCAACGTCCTGCTGGGTGGCAGAGGGTGCCGGGGCGCAGCCTGCCAGAACAGCCAGAGACAGAGCCGCGAAGATGGACAAAACGCATTTCAGCATTCCCTGTTTCCTCGGGATTTTGTGAGTGTGCAATCGGATCAAGGGTAAACCGGGGTTGGCAAGGTTTCAATTGCCGGGTCGCGCGGCCTTTTCGGCGATGCCGCTGATCCCCTGCCGCCGCGCCAGTTCGTCAAGCACGGCATCCAGCGGCACGTCGCACGCGGCCAGCATGACCAGCAGGTGATAAAGAACATCCGCCGCCTCGGCGGTCAGTTTTTCGGCGTCGCCCTTCACGGCCTCGATGATTGCTTCGACGGCTTCTTCGCCGAATTTCTCGGCGCATTTCTCGGGGCCTTTGGCGAGCAGTTTTGCGGTCCAGCTCGACTCGGGGTCGGCTTTCTTGCGGGCGTCGATGGTGGCGGCGAGGTCGTGCAGGATGCTCATGTCAGCCTCATCGGGATACCGGCGGCGGCCATGTGTTGTTTGGCCTCTTGAATGGTGTATTCGCCGAAGTGAAAGATCGAGGCCGCCAACACCGCGCTGGCGCCGCCCCTGGTCACGCCTTCGACCAGATGATCCAGATTGCCGACACCGCCCGAGGCGATCACCGGCACGTCGACCGCGTCGGAAATGGCGCGGGTCAGCGGCAGGTTGAAACCCGCCTTGGTGCCGTCGCGATCCATCGAGGTCAGCAGGATCTCGCCCGCGCCCTTGGCGACCACGGTTCGGGCGAACTCTATCGCGTCGATGCCGGTGGGCCTGCGCCCGCCATGGGTAAAGATCTCCCATTTGCCGGGGCTGGCGGTCTTGGCGTCGATGGCGACCACGATGCACTGGCTGCCGAACTGGTCGGCGGCCTCGGCCACCACGTCGGGGTTGGCCACGGCGGCGGAGTTGAAGCTGACCTTGTCGGCGCCGGCCAGCAGCAGGGCGCGCACGTCGTCCCTGGTGCGCACGCCTCCGCCCACGGTCAGTGGAACAAAGCATTGCTCGGCGGTGCGCTGGACCACGTCGAACATGGTGCCGCGGTTTTCGTGAGTGGCGTGGATGTCGAGGAAACAGATCTCGTCGGCCCCGGCGGCGTCATAAGCCTTGGCCGATTCCACCGGATCGCCCGCGTCGCGCAGGCCCACGAAATTCACGCCCTTGACCACGCGGCCATCGGCGACATCGAGACAGGGGATGATACGGGTCTTGAGCATGGGCGATCCTGTTGTTGCCGTTGTCCTAGCGGCAAAGCCCTGCCGATGCCAGAGTTGTGACCGGATGAAACGCCGCAGTCGGGGAGATTTGGGTAGAATGGTCAAAAAAGGGAGATTTGATATGCGCGTTCTTTTCTATGCGACTTTGATGGTGTTTGCGGGTGCGGCTGCGATTGCCGGCGATCTGGTCAAGGTCAAAACCGACAAATCGGTGAGCGAGGCGATGGATGCTCTGGAGGCGGCGGTCGGCAATGCCGGGGCAACGGTTTTCGCCCGTGTCGATCACGCGGCAGGGGCCAGGAAGGTCGATATGGAACTGGGCGAGGCACAGCTTTTGATCTTTGGCAATCCCAAGCTGGGAACCCCGGCGATGCAGGCCGACCCGCGCGCGGGATTGTTCCTGCCGCTCAAGGTGCTGGCCTATTCGGACGCTGACGGGCAGGTCTGGCTGGTTTATGAAGACCCAGCCGAGATGCTGGAGGATCTGGATATTCCCGCCGATGCCCCGGTCGTGGGCAAGATGCAGGGTGCCTTGGGAAAACTGACCGGAGCGGCGGCGAATTAGGTTACTTGAGCACCCGGATCGCTTCGGCAAGATCGAGGGCCCCGTCATAGAGCGCGCGGCCAGAGATCGCGCCGTTCAGCCCGGCGCCGCAATCGCGCAGGGCGATGAGGTCAGCGATAGAACTGACGCCGCCGCTGGCAATCACCGGGATCGACACGGCGCGGGCGAGGGCGGCGGTGGCTTCGATATTGGGACCTTGCATCGCCCCGTCGCGGTTGATGTCGGTATAGATGATGGCGGCGACGCCTGCGTCTTCGAAGCTGCGCGCGAGATCGGTGACCTGTACGTCGGTCTCTTCGGCCCAGCCCTTGGTGGCGACCATGCCATTGCGCGCGTCTATGCCGACGGCGACGTGACCGGGGAAGGCCCTGGCGGCGTCGCGCACCAGGTCGGGGTTTTCAACCGCTACAGTGCCCAGAATGACCCGCGCCAGCCCCTTGTCGAGCCAGGTTTCGATGGTGGCCATGTCACGGATGCCGCCACCCAGCTGCGCGGGTACGTCACAGGCCTTGAGAATCGCCTCGACCGGGGCGGCGTTCACCGGCTCGCCTGCAAATGCGCCGTTCAGATCGACCAGATGCAGCCATTCGCACCCCGCATCGACAAAGGCGCGGGCCTGTGCGGCGGGATCGTCGTTGAACACGGTGGCTTTGTCCATTTCGCCGCGCAGCAGGCGCACGGCCTGACCGTCTTTGAGGTCGATGGCAGGATAGAGGATCATGATCGGGCGGCCTTTTGCTGAAATCTGCGCGGCATATGGCACAGGCCGGGCAGGGGATGCAACGCGACGCCAAGTCAATCTTGCCGGATTGGGGCGGGCAGGCGAGACTGAGGGCAAAACACGGAGGTTTGAATGATGAAATTTGCAATCGCGGCGGCGGGCCTTGCCGTTTTGGCAACCGGCGCATGGGCGGACGACCCGGTAGACGGTCTGTGGAAGACCCAGCCGGGGGATTCCGGCGGGTATCTGCATGTCACGATCGGCCCCTGCGGCAGCGCTGTTTGCGGGACCATCGACAATGCGTTCGATGCCGACGGCAATGAGGAACTGGACTATGAGAATCTGGGCAAACAGATCATCTGGGACATGGTTGCGGATGGCGACGGCAGTTATGGCGGCGGCAAGATCTGGGCGCCGGACCGGGACAAGACGTATAACTCGAAAATGACTCTTGAAGGCAATGACCTGACGGTCAAGGGTTGCGTCGCAGGCGGGCTGATCTGCCGGGGGCAGACCTGGACCCGGATCGAGTGACCCTGCTCGCCTGACCTGTGTTCCCTAAGGGGCCCAGGTCAGGAAGTTTCCGATCATGCGCAGGCCCACATCCTGACTTTTCTCGGGGTGAAACTGCATACCCACCATGGTATCGCGGCCGATCACGGCCGTGACCGGGCCGCCATAGTCGACATGGGCCAGTCGCTGCGCCGGGTCGTCGACGTGGAACTGATAGGAATGCACGAAATAGGTATGATCGCCCGAGGTCACGCCGGCAAAGACCGGGTGGTCGTGCTCGATCACCAGATCGTTCCAGCCCATGTGCGGAACCTTGAGCGACTTGTCGGCGGGCTCGATCCTGACGACATCCCCGGCGACCCATCCCAACCCCGGCGTTTCCTCATATTCGTGGCCTTTGGTCGCCATCAGTTGCATGCCGACGCAGATGCCCAGAAATGGGCGGCCTTTCTTCTCGACCGCTTCGACCATGGCGTCATAGATGCCCTTGTGACCGCGCAACTCGGCGGCGCAGGCGGGAAAGGCGCCGTCGCCGGGCAGCACCAGCCGGTCGGCGCGGGCGACGACCTCGGCTTCGGAGGTCACTACGACCTGACCGGCACCCATGTCGCGCGCCATGCGCTGAAATGCCTTTTCGGCGGAATGCAGGTTGCCCGACTCGTAGTCGATGATGGCGGTCAGCATCTACAGCGCGCCCTTGGTGGAGGGGATCGCGTCGGCCTTGCGCGGGTCGGTCTCGACGCCCATGCGCAGGGCGCGGGCGACGGCCTTGAAGGCGGCCTCGGCGATGTGGTGGCTGTTCAGCCCGTGCAACTGATCGACGTGCAGCGTGATGCCGCCATGGGTGCTGAGGGCCTGAAAGAATTCGCGCACCAGTTCGGTGTCGAAGCTGCCGATCTTTTGCGTCGAAAGATCGACATTCCAGACCAGAAAGGGCCGCCCCGACAGGTCCAGCGCACAGCGCACCTGCGCGTCGTCCATCGGAAGATGGCATTCGCCATAGCGGCGGATGCCTTTCTTGTCGCCCAAGGCAGCGGTCAGGGCCTGACCCAACGCGATGCCCGTATCTTCGACCGTGTGGTGGTCGTCGATGTGATAGTCACCGCTGGCGCGAATTGTCATGTCGATGAGCGAGTGGCGCGACAGCTGATCCAGCATGTGATCGAAAAAGCCGACGCCGGTCTGGTTGTCATAGGCTCCGATCCCGTCGAGATTGATCTCGACCGTTATGTCGGTCTCGGCGGTCTTCCGGCTGATCGTGGCGCGACGCATGGGCGTATTCCTTTTGCTACCGCGCGCTTATAGGCGGGACACCGGTTCGATTTCCAGCCCGCATCGACCGGGCGCGGCGATGTGTTGCGCGAAAAACAGGGGATTGCACCCGGTTCGCCCCCATGCCAGCCTGTTGCAAAATCAAGAAATAGGCCCTGCCATGACCACCTGTGTTTTCATCCAGATCCGCTGCAAGCCCGGAACCACCTATAAAGTGGCCGAAGACATCGCCCTGCGCGAGATTCACTCCGAGCTTTATTCCACCAGTGGCGAATACGATCTTCTGATGAAGCTTTATATCCCGGAAGGTCAGGATGTGGGTCATTACATCAACGAACACCTGCTGGTGATTCCGGGCATCGAACGGTCGTTGACGACGATGACCTTCAAGGCGTTCTGAACCCGGTTCGGCTGGCGGTTCAACGGCTTTTGGTCGCGGAAAACAGCGCCTCGCCACCAAGGCGGCGAGGCGGGTGCCGCAATCCCAATCAGGGGATCGTGGCGCTCAGGCGGCAAGCAACCCTTTGTCCTTCAATTCGGCATAAGCGGCATCAACGGCCGTTTTGAGGCGGCGCAGCATCTCATCCACTTCGGTCCTGGTGATGATCAATGGCGGGCAGAGGGCGGCGGCATTGCCTGCAACGGCGCGGATCAGCAAACCGTTTTCCTGCGCCAGCCGCTGTACGGTGGCCCCGCCTGCGCCCTTGTCTATGGTTGCGCCGGTGGTCTTGTTCGACACCAGTTCCAGCGCCGCGATCAACCCCTTGCCGCGCACTTCGCCCACCAGCGGGTGATCGGTGAAGATCGCGCGCAACTGGTCCTGCATGTAAGCGCCCACGTCGGCGGCATGGTCGAAGATCTTGTCGCGCTCGTAGATTTCGAGTGTCTTGAGCGCCGCCGTGCAGGCCACCGGATGCCCGGAATAGGTATAGCCATGGCCGAACACGCCGACCGCCGCCGAAGGTGCCACCATCTTTTCGTACATCCAGCCCGGAATGACCGACGCGGAGATCGGGAAATAGGCCGAGCTGAGCTGCTTGGCAAAGGTCATCAGGTCGGGTTTGATCCCCATGGTGGTGCAGCCGAAATCGGCGCCCGTGCGGCCAAAGCCGCAAATGACCTCGTCGGCCCAGATCAGAATGCCGTGCTTGCGCAGCAGCGCCTGAAGCTTTTCGTAGTAGCCTTCGGGCGGCACGATCACACCCGAGGCGCCGGTGATCGGTTCGACAATCATTGCCGCGATGGTGTCGGCGCCTTCGGCCAGGATCTGTTGTTCCAGGTTGTCGATGATACGGTCGACGAACTGCGACTCGGTCTCGTTGCCCTGACGCCCGGTGTAATAATGCGGCGCGTCCGAGCGCAGGATGTGCAGCGCCTCGACGGGAGCGTCGAAATGCGCAAGGTTGGCGGGCAACGACGTCATCGAACCGGCGGCGACGGTAACCCCGTGATAGCCGCGCTCACGTGTGATGATCTTGCGCTTTTCCGGCTTGCCGATGGCGTTGAAGTAATAGCGCAGCATCTTGTAGTGGGTGTCGTTGGCGTCCGAGCCGGAATTGCCGAAAAAGAAATAGGCATCCTCGACCGGCACCATCGCCTTGAGCTTTTCGGCAAGCTGCATGACCGGTTCATGGGTCTTGCCGCCAAAGGTGTGGGAAAAGGGCAGCCGGTTCAGCTGATCGGTGATTGCCTGGATCACCTCGGCATTGTCATAGCCCAGCGAGGTGCACCACAGACCGGCCAGGCCCTCGATATACTCCTTGCCGGCGGTGTCGTAGACATAGATGCCCTTGCCGCGATCCAGCACCAGCTGTTCGGTGGCGGCAAGGTTGGTGGTGGGATAAATGACAGGGGCCATGGCGAGATACCTTTGGTTTGCCGCGTGGCGGCGATTCAGCTGCGCCAAGCTTTGCCTTGTCTGGCGGCCCGCGTCAAAATTTTTGATCAAATTTCCGCCGCGACAGAATTGCCCGCCAAAACGCAAAAAGCCGCCCCGTGGGCGGCCTCTTTGCGTATCTGGAGCGGGCGAGGCGATTCGAACGCCCGACCCTAACCTTGGCAAGGTTATGCTCTACCCCTGAGCTACGCCCGCAATCAGATACTCTCGGTTCCTCGTTGGAGCGGGCGAGGCGATTCGAACGCCCGACCCTAACCTTGGCAAGGTTATGCTCTACCCCTGAGCTACGCCCGCCCCGTTGAGTGAGGCGTGAAGTATAAATTCTGACCGGAAGCTGCAAGAGGAAAAACGCATATGACAGAAAAAAAGTATCGAACAGGAGGGAGGCGTTCGGGTTAGCCGGAGGGGCGGCCGGGCCGCATCGAATGGCAGGTTCCGACGATGGATGAAGGGCTTACCGGATACACAGCGGGAGCAAAGTGAAGCATCCAATGCCGCGTAACAAGGACCGATACTTGGGAGGATGGAGGCGAGTACCGGAATCGAACCGGTGTACACGGATTTGCAATCCGCTGCGTCACCACTCCGCCAACTCGCCTTTGTAAGTGTTTTCAAACACTTGTAGTGGTGTGCTCGGCGTTCTAGCAGCTTTCAGCGAGGACGTCCAGTGGGACGAGAAGCGAAAGTGGCGGTTGCGTTGAAAATTCTTTGGGATGCACGGGGCGGGACAAATCGCCGGAATGAGGCGCGTGCGGCCAAAGGGACATTGCCGCAACCCGCGGGATGTGGCAAAAGCCCGTAAGCCAAAGGAAATTACGAGCAATCAGATGACCAACTTCGCAGACCGCCGCCGCACCATGGTCGACACTCAGGTCCGGCCTTCCGACGTGACCAAGTTTCCCATCATCGACGCGATGCTGAGGGTCGAGCGGGAAAAGTTCGTGCCTGATGCACAGCGCGAGGCGGCCTATGCCGGAGATCTGATCGACCTGGGGGGCGGGCGACACCTGCTTGAGCCACGCACCCTGGCGAAGATGTTGGATTTTCTGAATATTTCGAAAGACGAAGCCGTTCTCGATATTGCTCCGGGGCTGGGATATTCGACGGCGGTGGCCGCGCGTATGGCGCAGCTGGTCGTTGCGGTCGAAGAGGACGGGCTGGCCGAAGAGGCGCAGTCGGCGCTGGTCGAAGCAGGAGCCGACAATGCGGTCGTGCATCAGGGTCCGTTGGTCGAGGGCGCCGCCGAACACGGCCCGTATGACGTGATCATGGTTCAGGGCGGTGTCGAAGACGTCCCGGAAGCGCTGTTGGATCAGCTGAAGGACCACGGGCGCATTGCCTGCGTGTTCATGGATGGCAATCTGGGGACCGTGCGCGTTGGACACAAGGTGAATGGCCGGGTCAACTGGCGAAATGCCTTCAATGCAAGCGCGCCGGTGCTGGCTGGTTTCGAGAAAGAAAGGGCATTTGTGCTATAGTCTCGAAATTTGATTTCAGCTCCTTCTTGCAACCACGTGGAATCACGCCCAAACTGGCGCAGAGGCAAGGCTGATTTACAAATAAGGGGCACTAGAATGCACAGAGCGACAGGGCGCAAGCTTGCAAAAGCGCTTGTTCTGACGATGGGCGTTTCGATTGCGGCAATTTCGCCGCGCGCGGGTATCGCGGATAACCTTACTGACGCGATGATCGGGGCATATAACACCAGCGGTCTGCTGGAGCAGAACCGCGCATTGTTGCGCGTCGCCGATGAAGATGTGGCGATTGCGCTTTCCGCACTGCGGCCAATCATCGACTGGACGGCGCGGATCAGGAGCACCACCAATCAGAACCAGACCAACGGTGTGTCGGCAAGCAACGATCGGAATGATTTTTTCACCGGATTGGAGTTGCGGCAGCTGGTCTATGATGGCGGGGCCTCGGTTCTGAACAAGCAATCCGCGCAGGAAACGGTTCTTGCCACGCGGCAAAGCCTTGTCGGTATCGAACAGGGTGTACTGCTCAGTGCTGTCAGGGCATATCTTGACGTATTGCTCCGGGAAGAGACGGTTGCCATCCGGCAGAACAACGTTCGGCTGCTCGGTGAAGAATTGCGGGCGTCCCAGGACCGGTTCGAAGTCGGCGAAGTCACGCGGACCGATGTGGCGCTTTCCGAATCCCGCCTGGCGAACGCGCGGGCAAACCTTGCCGACGCCGAAGGCGCGTTGACGACTGCGCGTGCCGAATATGTTAACGTTGTTGGCAAGGAGCCGGGGCGCACGGCGGGTCAGCCCCCGCTTGCCAGGCTCCCGAGTTCACTGAGCAGTGCGACCAATCTGGCGGCGCGGAACCACCCGGCCATTCTGTCAGCGCAGCATCAGGTGCGGGCGTTGGATCTTGCGGTGCAAGAGCAACGTGCAGGTTTGGGGCCGACCGTCAATTTTGAGGCTGACGCGGGCATCGTCGAGAATTTCGGCGACGATGATTACAGCGGCGATGCCGTTGTTCGGTTTCAGTTCCGGCAAAGGATCTATGCGGGCGGTCGGATCGCCGCCAACGTTCGCCGGGCCATGGCACAGCGCGATGCATCGCGTGCAAACCTGTTGAATGTGCAGAAAGACGTTACTCAGGATGTCAGCGACGCATACGCCCGGTATCAGACTGCAGGCGCCAGCCTTACCGCATCGAACGAACGCGTTCGCGCTGCACAGGTCGCATTTGACGGAATTCGCGAAGAGGCGACACTTGGTGCGCGCACAACTCTGGACGTTCTGACTGCTGAACAGGATTTGCTGGATGCGCAACTGGCGCAAGTCGCGGCGCGAACTGAAAGGGCGGGGGCGTCATACCAGTTGTTGCAAGCCCAAGGTCTGCTCACTGCCGAGCAATTGGGGCTGGCTGTTCAGATCTATGATCCAACGCTATATTATAACCTCGTCAAGAAAGCTCCTGCGCAGATCAGCAAGCAGAGCCGGGACCTGGATCGCGTCCTGAACGCGCTTGGAAGGAAATAGGCGTGGGCGCATCCGTTGTGGCGCGACCGCAAGTTCGCTAAACTCAACCCATAGGGTAGGAGTGTTGTCAGAGAATGTCGGATCCCGTGACAAAAGCCGAAGCTGAGGACGTTCTGTCGTCGATCCGCCGTCTTGTTCGTGAGCAGGACGGGGACCAGAACGTGCCTGCGCAGAAGGCGCGCAGAAAGCCCGGACGGCTTTTGCTGACGCCAGCATTGCGTATTGCCGACACCTCTGAAGGCAGGAAACTCGCCCGTGCACCTCTGGTGTTGGGGCGAGCGCAGCAGGTTGCGGATTCAGCCGACCATGCGGCAACCCGGCAGCACGACACCGGTTCCGGAAATTCGACGCATCAATCGTTTGAAAGCCGTTCGCAGCCTGAACCTTCGCCTGTAGCGGCAACTCCTGAGGAAAAAGCAATCGGGAAGCCAGGCTTTGACGATGGGGTGATACGGGTGGAACCGGCGATCAGCCTCAGCGCCAAGATCGAGGCGCTGGAGGCCGCAATTGCGCAGACCGACGACCAGTGGGAGCCTGACGGAGAAGGCACGGACGCTTATGCCGGAACCCGGACCGGGACGATGGAGTGGGACGAGGACGATCGCCTGTCTCTGAGCGAAAGTGGCAGTGTCGAGGAACCGCCAGAGCCAGCCAGACCCGTCCCCTATGTTCTGGAGAATGAGCCCGTGACTGACGAGGAGTATCGACCTGCCGCCAAAGTCGCCGACGGCGCTCTGGATGACGATTTCTATGACTATGATGACGAAGACATGCTGGATGCGGACTATGCGCAGGCGGCAGAGGCCGTGATCGACGAAGAAGCCTTGCGTCAGCTAGTGGTGGATATTGTCCGCGAAGAGCTTCAGGGTCCGCTGGGCGAGCGGATCACCCGCAACGTGCGCAAGCTGGTGCGCAGGGAAATACACCGGGCTCTGGATTCCCAGGATCTGGAATAGCACTCTTTACCTGCGTTTGGGTTCTTCGGCCAGCTTCAGCAACTGATCAAGGTCCATGTGCCGCTCCAGATGGTCGGCGAGCATTTCCAGCGTTTCCTCGACACCGTCTTCGTAACCGTTTTGCGACTGCACGCCCAAACCGGCCAGAAAGCTGGCGCGGAACGGATCGGATGAAAACAGGCCGTGCAGATAGCTGCCGCGTATGCGCCCGTCGGGGTTGGTGGCGCCTTCGGGACGGCCATTGATGTCCAACCATGCGCGGGCGCAGTCGGGGCCTTGGGTGCGCCCGATGTGGATCTCGTATCCGTTGACGGGTTCGCGGTGTGGCAGGGCCACTGCCTCGGTCAAGGTCACTTGCTTGTCTCCGACCATCACGGTGTGGACATCCAGCAGGCCCAGCCCCTCGACCCGGCCTTTGAACCCTTCGATGCCGTCGGGGTCGTCGATGCTTTTGCCCAGCATCTGATATCCGCCGCAAAGTCCCAGAACGTGACCGCCGCGCCGCACGTGGGCATAAAGGTCGATATCCCAGCCTTGCGTCCGGAAATAGGCCAGATCCCCGATGGTCGACTTGCTGCCAGGCAGCAGCACTAGATCGGCATCGCCGGGCAGGGGGCGTCCGGCGGGAATGATTTCGACGCTGACATCCGGTTCCGCCGACAACGGGTCGAGATCGTCGAAATTCGCCATCCGTTCAAGCTGTGGCACCACGATTTTGCAGGTACCACCGGTGTGAGAGCGGATATCCATCATGTCCTCGGCGGGCAGTTTCCAGGCATCGTTGAACCACGGAACAACCCCCAGACAGGGCCAGCCGGTGCGGTTGGCGATGTCGTCGCGGCCCTCGTCAAAGAGCGACACATCGCCCTTGAAACGGTTGATGGCAAACCCCCGGATCATCGACAGATCTTCGGGGGTCAGAACTGCCTGAGTGCCGACGATCTGTGCGATGACGCCGCCGCGATGGATGTCACCGACCAGCACCACGGGCACGCCTGCGGCGCAGGCAAACCCCATGTTGGCGATGTCGCCTTTGCGCAGGTTGGTTTCGGCAGGGCTGCCTGCGCCTTCGATCAGCACGAGATCAGCGTCGGAACATAGCCGATCGAAGCTTTCCAATGCGGCGCCGAGAAGTTTAGATTTATCTTTGCGGTAATCACCTGCCTTCATCGTTCCGGCACGTCTGCCATGAACGATGATTTGCGCCCCGGTGTCAGTTTCGGGTTTCAGCAGGATTGGATTCATATCCGTATGTGTGGCGCGTTTGGCTGCTCGTGCTTGCAATGCTTGCGCGCGCCCGATCTCGCCACCGTTTGCAGTGACAGCGGCGTTGTTGGACATGTTCTGCGGCTTGAACGGCGCCACCCTGAGACCGCGCCGGGTAAATGCGCGGGCCAGTCCAGCAACGAGCATCGATTTTCCGACATTGCTGCCGGTGCCCTGAATCATGATGGCGCGAACCATGCGGTGCCTCCTTCTTGCGACAGCACATCACCCGAAATTGTGGCCGGGGAAAAGGCCCGGACAGCACTTAAATGGCGGCAAAACCGACATATCGGGACATGGCGCAGGAAACTGCGGCGACAAAAAAGCGCGCCGTCAATCGGGCGCGCTTTTGAATGGGCGAAATCAGATTTACGCCGCTTCGGCCTGCATAGCTGCGTTGCGACGTTCGCTTTCCTCGCGCGACAACGCAACCGATGTTCGGATGCCGCGGCCTACGAATTCCATCAGGCCGCTTACAACGCGTTCGTTCGGGTCGATCCCGGCACAGGTCAGCACTTCGCGCCCGTCGCGTGAACGGGCCCAGCGGGCGATCTGTTCCGGGCCATTGCCATATTTCTTGTCGTCGGCGATGGCATCATCCAGTGCGGCCAGTACGACAGCCGCAAACAATTTCCGAGCACGGTTGCCCTGCTCGTTGTTAAAGGCGGTGCCGTCAACGAAATCTCTCATCTCGTCTTCCTTGTTGTTCTTGCTCTTGCAATTTTCGGCGTGGCGTTCCTTATGACCGATGAAGCGTGATTCGGATACACCTAATATGCATAGTTGCGTTGCGTAAACTGCATGGCTCGCTGCAACTGCAGCACTAGGTGTCGTTGTCTTGCCAGGTCCGGTCCCGCCAGATATAGGGTCGCCGAACGGCGCATCAACCATGTGTGAAGGAAATATGTAATGCCCAAGATCAATGGGAACGAAATCCGCCCCGGCAACGTGCTGGAGCATAACGGCGGACTTTGGGCCGCGGTCAAGGTGGATCATGTGAAGCCGGGCAAGGGCGGGGCCTTTGCCCAGGTCGAGATGCGCAACCTGCGCAACGGTTCGAAACTGAACGAGCGCTTCCGGTCGGCGGACAAGGTCGAGCGGGTCCGGCTGGAGCAGAAAGATCAGCAATTTCTGTATGAAAGCGATGGGATGCTGGTGTTCATGGATGCCGAAACCTATGAACAGATCGAATTGCCTGCGGATCTACTGGGCGAGCGCCGCCCTTTCCTGCAGGACGGCATGACCATCGTCGTCGAGTTTTATGAAAGCGAAGCGCTGAACGCCACGCTGCCGCAGAAAGTCACCTGCAAGATCGTGGAAACCGAGCCGGTGGTCAAAGGACAGACGGCGGCGAATTCGTTCAAGCCGGCGATCCTCGACAACGGCGTCAAGGTGATGGTGCCGCCGTTTGTCGGGCAGGACGAAATGATCGTCGTGAATACCGAGACCATGGAATATTCCGAGCGCGCATAACGTAACGTCATGTGATCCGGGATTTTTGAGTGCCCGCCAAAGCTGAATGTGGCGGGCATTTTTTATCGCCGTACGGCCTGACCTTCGAAGATTTCCAGAATCAGTTCATACTTGATCCGGTTGGCGCTGACCTGACGATAAAAGGCGATCAGGAATGCGGTCGGGCCCTGAATACGCGTCAGACCGCTTGTTGCGGCAACAACCGTGCCGACGTCGGTCTTGCCATTCAGCACCAGCCATCCGCCAAGCATCAGAACCCCCACCGTTCCGGCACCATTGATGGCACTGAGCAGGAATTTGGCCGACAGCTTCCACAGGAACATCTGGCGGCGCGTATCATAGATCGCGTCAAAACGGTCGGTGACCGCCTGAACTGCATCCTCGATATCCCGCGCCGTCAATTGATCGGTCGCCGCCCGCAGGATGCGGACACGCTCGGCGACAAATTTGTTGACCTTGCGCTGCGAAATCAGAACGATCACGACCTGCGGAAGGATCATCGACAGGGCGATCAGGCCCAAGCCGGGTTGAGTTGACGAGATATAGCCGATCACACTGATCAGCGTACCGACCTGTACGACCGGGTCTGAAAACGCACCGCCTGCAAACTTGCCCAGTTCTTCGGCCTCTGCCGAGATTGCGGTGGCCAGAGTGCCCTTGCGCACCTGTTGATCCTGTTCTTCCACTTCGGAAGCGCGCCCAAGCAGCCTTTGTCGGATCAGGCGAATGATGTCTTCGCCCAATATGCCGGATCGAAATCCCATCAACCATTTCAGAACAAGGCTCACAAGGATGACCCCCATCATCCCCAGGCCGAGCAGGACAAGCTGTTCCTTGTCGATCTGGCCCGAGGTCAGGTGGTTGACAATGTCGCGCTGAAATTCGAGCGGCACCGCCGCCAGCGCGGCAATCGCGATGGACAGGATAATCA
>NZ_JBXWSF010000036.1:0-38070 GCF_059613285.1 Ruegeria sp. BHSB058
ATTCGGTCGCGGCGGCAACAAACCAACCGTTACCGACAGCGATATTGTTCTGGGCTATATCCAGCCGGACAGCTTTGCCGAAGGGAAGCTGCATGTCGATAGTGACGCCGCGCGGGACGCGTTGAAGCGTCACATCGGACAAAACCTCGAGATCGATCCATTGCAGTCAGCGGACGGCGTCACTCGGATCGTGGATGACAACATGGCCAGCGCAGGACGTATGCACGCAGTTGAATCAGGAAAGGATCTGGGTGAGCGGACGATGATTGCTTTTGGAGGCAATGGCCCGTTGCATGCTACCCGAGTGGCCCGCGCTGCCGGCGTTAACCGCATCGTGATCCCCTCCAGCCCCGGCGTTGGGTCTGCTGTGGGATTTCTCTTCGCTCCGGTTGGTTTCGAAGTCATCCGCAGTCGATATTCCCTTCTAGATCAGATAGATATGCCGGCGATCAATGCGGTTTTTTCCGAAATGATTGCGGAGGCTCAAGCTGTCGTCGACCAAGGGGCGGCCGGTTCGATTACCTATACCCAGCGCAGCGCATTCATGCGCTATCATGGTCAGGGGCATGAGATCGAAATTCTGTTGCCGGATAGACCACTGGAAGACTTTGATGTCGAACCGCTTCGCACGGCATTTGAAACGGAGTACCGGCAACAGTTTTCACGCCCGGTGCCGGGGATGGAAATTGAAATCCCGAACTGGTCTGTTCGCGTAGCGACACCCAATCTTCCGGCTCCGCGAATACCCAAACTCAAAAAGACGAAAAATATTTCCTCATCGGATAGAAGACCAATCTATTGCGACGTCGGAGGTGGTATTGTCCAAGCCGGAGTATTTTCTCGAACTGTACTAAAGCCGGGCGACCTGATCATCGGTCCCGCCCTTGTCACCGAGCCGCAGACGACAACGCTCGTTTCGGCTGACTTTGTCGCTCAGGTTGATGCCATAGGCAATCTGGTTCTGACCCGGAAAGAAAAAGGAGCGGCCCATTGACCGACCTTTCCCCCACCCGCCTGCAGGTTATGTGGAACCGTCTTTTGGCGGTTGTCGAAGAGCAGGGTCAGACGTTGATACGGGCTGCGTTTTCACCCATCGTGCGGGAATGTGGTGACATTTCTGCCGGAATATTCGACGTTCAGGGTCGCATGCTGGCCCAGGCCGTCACCGGAACACCGGGCCATATCAACACAATGGCCGAAGCAGTAATGCATCTGCGAGAGCGATTCCCGGTTCAAAACATGAAACCGGGCGATATTTACATGACCAACGATCCCTGGTTGGCCTCGGGACACTTGAACGACTTTCTGCTGATGATGCCCGCCTTTCACAAAGGGCGGGTTGTTGGCTTTACCTCCTGCACGTCACATCTGGTCGATCTGGGCGGTCTGGGGATGGGACCGGAAGGGTCCGATATCTATGATGAAGGCCTGCTAATCCCTCCGTGCAAGCTGGTCGACCAAGGCGAACTAAACGCCTTGTTGATGGACATCGTCCGCGCCAACTCGCGGGAACCCATCGCCAATGAGGGTGATATTTATGCCCTCATCGCTTGCTGCGAAGCGGGGGTGAAGCGTTTAAAGAGCATGATGGAAGAGTTCGGTCTGGACGACCTTGATGCACTGGGGCAGCACATCATCGATACGTCCCGCCGCGGTACGCTGGAGGCCATCGCTGAGGTTCCGTCTGGCGTCTATCGCAACATGCTGCGCATGGACGGATATGAGAAAGAGCTGGAGTTACACGCAACGCTCACCGTATCCGAGACTGGCATGCATGTAGATTTTGCGGGCACGTCGGGCTGTTCGAAAAAAGGGATTAATGTTCCGCTCAATTATGCCACGGCTTATACGGTTTTTGCGCTAAGATGCATCGTGGGTCCCGACATTCCTAACAATGCCGGTTCACTGGAGCCCTTCACCGTCGATGGCCCTCCGGGGTGTATCCTGAATGCGCAGCGTCCGGTGCCCGTGGCCATGCGCCATACTTTGGGACAGGTGACGCCCGATCTGGTTCTGGGTTGCCTCCATCAGGCACTGCCCGACAAGGTTCCGGCCGAAGGTGCATCGTGCATGTTCGACCTGCCCATGCGACACGCGCCCGAAGTGGCGGCCATTGGTGGGCGTGAATTTGCCATCGAACCAGTCCACAATGGCGGCACCGGCGCCCGACCACATGCCGATGGCCTGTCTGCTACTGCCTACCCATCGGGTGTCTATGGCAGCCAAGTGGAGATCACTGAAAGCGTGGCTCCGGTAACGATTTGGAAGCGCGAACTGCGACCGGATTCCGGCGGACCAGGAAAGTACCGCGGCGGTCTGGGTCAAAGGATCGAATTGACCTCGGCCAATAATGCGCCTTTTGTCGTATTTCTGTCTGTCGAGCGTTTGAAATTCCCGGCGTTGGGGCGTGAGGGCGGTTTGCCCGGTGCGCCTGGTCGAATTCGAATCGACGGACGCACGGAAGACATTTCCGGTAAGGGTGAGTTGCGCGTTGAATCCGGCGAGCGCCTGATTTTTGAAACTCCAGGCGGCGGCGGCTTCGGGCCGCCGTCGCAGCGTGACCCGAATGCACTGGCATTGGATAAGGTACGGGGGCTAGTGACCGTCGAAGGCGCAAAACATTATGGAGATGGGTTATGATTTCTCCGATGCCGCACATCGCCACAATGGCGCCATACGCCTTGGCCGATCTGGGCAAGCCGGGCACCGTGTCAATGGCACAGAACGAAAGTTCATTTCCGGTCAGCCCTGCTGCACTTGCTGCGGGACAGAGGGCGCTCTCGAACAGTCTCCTCTATCCCGATCCCGATTGGACGGAACTGCGCTCGGCAATCGCCGAAACGCATGATTTGGACCCGCAGCGCATATTGTGCGGCGCCGGCTCGATGGAACTTATTGGATGTCTGGTCCACGCTTACGTTGGACCCGGGCAAGGGCTGCTGAGCACTCAGTACGGTTATGCTTTTGTCAGGACAGCGGCCGGGCAAGCCAATGCTGAGCAAATCTTGGCTCGGGAGGTCGCGATGACTGTTTCTGTCGACGAAATCCTCGCCTCCTGTCGCCCCGGTATTAGCGTCGTTTTTTTGTGCAATCCGGGGAACCCGACCGGCACCCTGATCCCGAACGCCGAAATTCTGCGGCTGCGCCGCGCGTTGCCGCAGGATGTCTTGCTGATTGTTGATCAGGCCTATGCGGAGTTCTGCGATGTCGGGCAGCCACCTTCAGAGATTTTTGCCTTGATCGACCTCGGCAATACCGTGATCCTTCGTACATTTTCCAAGGCTTACGGTTTGGCCGGAGCACGGGTGGGGTGGGGTTACTTTCCCTCTGAAGTTGCCGAACAGGTTCGAAAGCTGTTGAATCCCAATAATGTTTCGATCGTGTCCCAAGCTATGGCCGCTGCTGCAATGCGTGACCAAGCCCAATTGTGTGAAGTCGTTTCAAACACTGCCGCGCTGCGCGACGGGTTTGCCGCGGATATGCGTGGGTTAGGGCTGAACGTGCCTCAATCCCACACCAACTTCGTCTTGCTGCAATTTGATAGCGTGGATGCTGCGAGCCGTGCGGATGCCGCTTTGCAGGACGGTGGCCTGCTGATGCGCGGCATGGGGGGTTACGGCTTGCCGAATTGTCTTCGGGCAACAATCTGCGCGCCTGAAATCATGAACCGGGTTCGAAGCGTTCTGAAAGAAGTTTTGTCATGACTGATCCCCGCACATTGGCCAAGATCGGTGTTCTGGTCCCTTTCACCAACACCAATCTGGAACCCGATCTGGAACTTATGCGTCCAGCGGGTGTCACACTGCATTTCCAGCGCCTCGGCGGCTATGACGTTGACGAGATCCCGGGAGTCGAACAGATGGCGGGGCTGGGAGCCTCGGATATCGAGCACGACCTGAGAATGATCTCGGGGGTGCGGCCTCAGGTGGTTCTGTATGGCTGCACCTCGGCTACACTGACACATGGACCGGCGTTCGATGAAGATCTGGCGGAACGGATCAAGGAAGGTTCAGGCGCAGCCTCGATGACTGCAGCCGGTTCTCTGATAGCAGCGTTGAAGGCCTTAAGTGTCAAGAAGGTTGGTTTCTCTTCGCCCTATGTCGGAGCGATTAACGATCAGGCAGTAGATTTTCTTGTGCAAAACGGAATTGAAACTGTGGCCCGCGCTGATATCGGGCGCGAGCTGGGTAACTATGGTCAAGGTGAGTTGGCACCGGACGAGGTTTTTGATCTTGCCTGCCGGGCCGACCACCCCAAGGCACAAGCAATCGTGCTGAGTTGCACTGACATGCGCTCTGTTGAGGCCATCGAGCGGATCGAAGCTGCCCTGGGCAAGCCAGTCGTAACCTCGAATCAGGCGCTGATGTTCTGCCTGATGCAGCATCTGAACCTGGCGCGACATGAACAGTTGCCGGGTCGCCTGTTCGACAGATTATGATCGGGGATGCGCTGTTTCATTTCTCTACCCGTAGCGAAAGACGTCGTCCCTGCCTTACTCCGATTGCAACGGCGTCTTGGGGTAGGGCGCGTAGTTCCGCCAGAAAATCTGCATCTGACACTCGCCTTTCTGGACAATCAAAGCCACGAAGTGCTTGAGGCGATACACGAGAGTTTGCAACTTATTCAGGCGCCTCCGTTTTCGGTGACTTTGACGGGATTGGACCAGTTTGGTTGGTCTGTGCATCTAAAGGTGCAAGAAAACCCTCGACTTGATGCACTGCATGGTCGGGTTCAGGCGGCTGTGCGCCACGCCGGCATCTTCTTGCCGCGTCGACGCTTTCGTCCACATGTCACGGTTCTACGCCTCAAACCCACGCGGTGCTTGCCGCCCTACCCTCCGGATTTAACCGGTTTGGAATATCCGGAAATGGAAGTGTCTCAGTTTGCACTCTATGCCTCGACATTGCTGCCAGATGGAGCGCGGCACGAATGTCTTGCCGAGTATCCGCTGGCGCCGGAAAACTGACGGATAGCAGGGTGGTTTAGGGCGCGTCGTAGATCAAGGCGGCCACGTCCGAGAACCGGCTGGTCGGATGAATGAGGCTCAACACGGTATCTCGAATTTCGGCAGCACGGGCGGCACCGATAGCGGGAGTGGCAAACTCCATGTACTTCTTGATCACCTCTTCGCGGCTCATCGGGGCTTCGGGGCCACCCCTTGCATGGGTGTCGCCCGACTCTAGTACCTGACCGTCGATTGTCGTGATCTGAACATCGGCCCAACGCCCCTGCGGAAACCGCTCGCTGTGGCATGTCGCTTCGGCTACCGAGATGCGCTGCATGAACCCGGCCACAACCGGGTCATTCAACCCTGCA
Organism: Ruegeria sp. BHSB058; assembly: GCF_059613285.1. NCBI lineage: Bacteria > Pseudomonadati > Pseudomonadota > Alphaproteobacteria > Rhodobacterales > Roseobacteraceae > Ruegeria > Ruegeria sp. BHSB058. The sequence continues at coordinate 5,317 of NZ_JBXWSF010000036.1, forward strand.
CCGCATATGTGCTCAACCCCAATCCGACCGTGGACTGCCTGAACAGCCACAGCAAAAGGCAGCGAATACTGCGCCTGACTGGTTGTGTCTGGCAACCCGGAATAAAGACAGGCAGCTTGATGGAAGCTGTTGATATGCAGCCCGGCGATCTGCTCGTGAGCCAGATCATGCTCGATCATCAAAGCGCGGGTGGCGTCAATGGCGGCGTGAGCCCAACGGCAAATCGGGTAGGGCTTCACATATTGATGTTCCATCTGCCAAAACTGCCCCAGATCGGCCCAATAAAGTGCGGCACGTTCTTCTTCGATTGTAATCGCCGGCGCACCGGTAAACCCGCGCTCGGCTAGGATTGCCGCTGACATCCCAACCATTGCGCCCCATCCTGAACCGTCATGCAGCATGGTGGGGTTGGCGATCTCGCGCATCATCTGGCTGCGCGGACCGTGGTACTCAGCGATACCCAACCCCTGTCTCAGCTGATCCACAGTATGCCCCCTCAGGCGCGCGGCCATCGCGGCCACACCCAACGCATTCCACGCGCCCGAGGTGTGATAGTCGCTGACCGTAGCATGCAGGGCCATACCCGCCCGACCCGCGATTTCGTACCCCACGATTATTGCCGCCAAAGCCTCGGGACCCAAAAGGTCGGGACAGCGCTCGGCCAATGCTGCAAGCGCGGGGATCACAACGACCCCGATATGACCCTTGGTCGGATTGTATCCGTCATGCCCGTCGAGATTGTCGGTCTGAGTCGCAGCAGCGTATGCAGCGCCCGCCATACTGACGCGACGACCATCAAAAGGCATTCGAGCGCTGAATGCGGCGTCCGTTGAAGCATATAAAAGCGCCGCAGTATCCCGTGCGATCAACCCAGCCTCCATCGGGCCGGAAGCGATCAGAATACCCAAGGTGTCCAAAGCCATCAACGCGGCTGCGTCCCGCGCGCTTTCCGGCATGTCTTCAGGGCGGCAACTCAGTACGAAATCGGCAACTTTGGAAAAATTGTCGGTCATGTCAGCCTCTCAGGCGTGAGCCGGCGGGGTCAAAGAGTGGTTCACTCAGGATTTTGGCCTTGTGCGGTTTGCCAAGAATGAAAATCTTGACTGAATCTCCTGGCCCTGCAACGGATGGGTTGGAATACCCTATAGCCAGAGATTTTCCGACCGAATAGCCGTAGGCGCCCGACGTTACCCGACCGACGGGCCGACCATCTTGAGTAAAGATCGGCTCGCCGCCAGTTGCGTCTGCATTGTGCTCCGCCTCGACCTCGAAGATCGATAGCACCTCACGTGGGGCGTTGTCCTTGACTGCCATATAGGCGTTCTTGTGCAGAAAGTCCTTGTCCAGCTTAATCAGCCCAGACAGCCCGACTTCTTGTGGCCAGTACTCCTGAGAATACTCACGCCCCCACGAGCCATAGCCCTTTTCGATCCGCAAGCTTCCCAGAGCCCGGCCACCAACCGGACCGCCGCCAAACTCTTTCGCGGCTTCCAAAAGTGCCGAATAGAGTCTTATCTGGTCCTCATCGCTGCAGTGTAACTCCCACCCCAGATCACCGGTAAAGCTTACCCGGATCGCAAGACAGGTTACGCCGGCTACCTCGATGGTCTGCGATCGCATGAACCGGAAGGCCTCGTTCGACAGATCTGCGTTGGTCAGCCGTTGCAACAGGTCGCGTGATTTCGGGCCAGCTACGTTAAAGCCCGCAATCCGGTTTGTGGCGACCTCGAATGTGGTATCGTCGGGCAAGGGCACCATGTTGAAGAAGCGTTGATGATAGCGTTCAGCCATACCCGAGCCGACCATCATGTATTCGTCTTCCTCCACCTTGGTGATGGTAAAATCTCCTGCCACACCACCGCGCACCGAGATCAGAGGTGTCAGGCAAGACCTACCAATTTCCGTTGGTACGCGATTGGCGACCAGACGATCCAGCCAATCATGTGCTCCCGGCCCTTTAACGACGTAATTGGCGAAGTTCGAGATATCGATCACGCCAACGCTTTCGCGCAGCATGTTTACTTCTCGACCCACCGGCTCCCACCAGTTCTGGCGGGTAAAACCGTTGGTTTCGATTGTTCCGGGCTGATCGGCGAACCAAAGCGGATGTTCCCAGCCACAGTTCAGGCCAAAGACACACCCCATCTCCTTTTGCAGTTCATACGCCGGACGCACACGAGCCGGGCGACCCGCGCTGCGTTCCTCGTTCGGGAAATGGATGGCGAAGCGGTGGGTATAAACATCCTCCACTCGTGCCTTGGTGAACTTCTTGTCTGCCCAGTCGCCAAAGCGGGCCAGATCCCAAGCAAACATGTCATATTGCGGTTCGCCCTCGATCATCCATTGAGCGGCCAGCAGACCCAGGCCGCCCGACTGCGAAAAGCCAGGGATGATGCCGGTACAGCAGAAGTAATTCTTCAGTTCCGGGACCGGGCCCCAGATCGCGTTCGAATCTGGAGACCAGATCATCGGGCCGTTGATCACCCGCTTGACGCCAGCGGTGGCGGCAACCGGGACACGCTCGGTCGCGCGGATCACGTTTTCCATGATCCTGTCCAAATCATCTGGAAACAGGTCATGCGCAAAGTCCAGTGGCGTGCCGTTTTCGGCCCAGAACCGCATGTCTTTCTCATAGGCCCCGATCAGCAACCCATTACCTTCCTGGCGGAAGTAGTACTCGCCATCCCGGTCGGCGATCGAGGGCAGACGGCGGCCCAGATTGGCAACTTCGTCAATCGCCTCGGTCACGAAATACTGGTGCTCAGTCGGTTGCAGAGGCAGTTCGATCCCGGCCATCGCGGCCACTTCGCGACCCCAAAGGCCGCCGGCATTCACCACCCACAGCGTGTGGATGTCGCCTTTTTCTGTGCGCACGATCCAAGAACCATCAGGTTGTTGTTCGGTGCCGATAACCGGGCAGAACCGCTCGATCGTAGCACCCATCTTCCGGGCGCCTGCGGCGTAGGCCATGGTTACACCGGACGGGTCCACATTGCCGCCATCGGGTTCGTACATGATGCAACGAATGTCTTCGAACTGAGCCAGCGGATGAAGCTCCATAGCCTGTTCGCGGCTGACTTCGTAGAAGTTCAAGCCATAGAACTTCGCCTTGGCTTCCTGCAGGCGCAGCTGGTGTTCGCGGTTTTCGGTCTGTGCCAGATAAAGTGAGCCAGGTTGAAAAACCCCGCAACCCTGTCCGGTTTCCTTTTCCAGTTCCTTGTACAGGTTCATCGTATAGTGCTGGATACGGGTGACGTTATTGTTATCGTGCAGCCCGTGGATGTTCGCCGCCGCGTGCCAGGTCGATCCGCTGGTCAGCTCGTCCCGTTCCAGCAGGACGACGTCTGTCCAGCCGAGCTTTGCAAGGTGATACAGGATCGAACAGCCGACCAAGCCACCTCCTATTACGACCGCTTGGGCGTGGGTTCTCATGGGGCTTTACTCCTGAATCCTGAACGATGTCAGACCATCGCAATTTTCAGGGAGTCAGCCACAGTTGCAACCCGGCGTATGCTCTGATCCCGACATCCAAGGTCGGGATCAGAGCAGGTTTTCCTGAAATTGGTTTTATCTACTTGAAAAATCTTGGATGTCAGTAAGGTGCTTCGACATTGTTCATCGATACATAGACAGATTTCATTTCGCTGAAGTGGTTTATTGCCAGTTTCGAGTTCTCGCGTCCCACGCCGGACATCTTTGACCCGCCAAAAGGCGCTTCGACGGGGGCAAGATTGTAGGTGTTGATGTAGCAGGTACCGGCCTCGAATCCGGCAGCTACTCTGTGCGCGCGGGACAGATCGTTGGTGAAGACGCCGGCAGCCAAACCGAATTCGGTGTCATTGGCGCGGATCATGACCTCTTCTTCGGTGTCAAAATCTAGCACTGACATGACCGGGCCAAATATCTCTTCGCGCGCGATGGTCATGTCGTCGGTCACGTCGGAGAACACGGTGGGTAGTACATAAAAACCTTCGCCTTCAACCCGCGCACCACCATAGACCAGCCGCGCGCCTTCAGCTTTGCCTTTTTCAATGTAGCTCAACGCGACGTTCATTTGGTTTTCGCTGACCATCGGGCCGAAATTGGTTTCCTCATCCAGAGGATCACCAATTTTCGCGTTTGCCAACCGCTCGGACAAACGCGTCAGAAACTCTTCCTTGATGCTCTTGTGCACAAACACCCGGGTTCCGTTGGAACAAACCTGCCCAGAGGAATAGAAATTGCCCAAAATGGCACCCGACACTGCGTTTTCGATATCGGCGTCGTCGAATATAATCATCGGAGATTTGCCGCCCAGTTCCATGGTGACATGTTTCATTCCGCCCGCAGCGGCGGCATAAACCTTGCGGCCCGTGGGTACCGAACCGGTCAGCGAGACCTTGGCCACGCGCGGGTCGGTCACAAGGCTTGCGCCCACATCGCCATAGCCTTGTACCACGTTGTAGATTCCCTTGGGGGCGCCAGCCTCGATCAGGATCTCGGCCACTTTCAATGCGGACAGCGGCGTTGTTTCAGAAGGCTTGAACACCATCGTATTTCCGCAGGCCAATGCCGGGGCCCCTTTCCAGCAGGCGATCTGTGTGGGATAATTCCATGCGCCGATGCCGACACAAACCCCCAATGCTTTGCGGATCGTATAGACGAAATCGCCGCCACCCAGCGAGATGTGCTCTCCGGTTAACGATGCGGCCAGACCGCCGAAATATTCCAACGCATCCGCACCGCTGGTCGCGTCGGCCACCAGTGTTTCCTGCAGTGGTTTTCCGGTGTCGTGGGTTTCGATGGTCGACAATTCGCGATTGCGCTCACGCATGATGTCAGCAGCGCGGCGCAACACACGTCCGCGCTCGGTTCCGCTCATGGCTTCCCAGGAGGTTTGAGCGGTTTTTGCGCTGGTCAGTGCTTTGTCGGTGATGGCGGGTGTTGCTGAATGCAGCCGCGCTATGACTTCGCCTGTCGCTGGATAGACGACGTCTATCGGTGCACCATCCACGTCCTCGACGTATTCGCCGTCGATAAAGTGGCTGGCCTTGGGCTGGAATTTCATGCCGTATCCTTCTCGCGAATTTGCACCAACCGCGCATAGTTGCGGGTCTGTTTCCATTGCACTATCGGTTGTTGATCCGTCAGTCAATAAACGTGCGACCTGTGTTTTCGGCAGCCAGGAAAATCAGCGCCCTTGAAAAATCCCCATTAATGTTCTATATATGTTCTCATCGTGGCTGAGGATATTCTGATGACCCACCCGTTGCAAAGATCGGCCCTGAATGGCCCCGGAAACGACTATCACCTGTTGCCTGTGACAGATAAGCAGATGCGGTACGCTCGCGCGATCGCAGAGAAATCTGCATTGGAAATTCCGGTAGAGGCGCAGCGCGACCGGCGGTCGCTATCAGACTGGATATCGGCCCACAAACCGCGCGGCACATCACCCTTTGACAACTATCCGACCGGAAAACAGGTAGCCTTTGCGGAGCGTATCGCAAGGGCCAAGCATCGCCATGTCCCGTCAGAGTGCTTTCGTGACAAGGCAGCTATTGCAGCATGGATCGAGCGAAACCGATGAGTGCGCTCAGGTTTGACGCGCCCGCCCGTAAAGGGCGACCGCTGCGGCGACGAATAACCCCAGCAACACGTAACCGGTTATTGCTTCAGCAACGGCAATGGCCCGGCACAATCCACCCGGATGCAGGTCACCGAACCCGACGGTCGTGAACGTCACATACGAAAAATACAGAACATCGCTGGGCTGCTTGGCACCGATCACGCACAAATCGGTATAGCCAAAAGATCCGTAGGCGGCGGCGAAAAGGAACGGAACGACCTGAATGAAAGATACAGCCATCAGCAAAAGCTGATGCTTGGCTTTGTCGATGCGAGTTGCGTGAATCCAGATTTGTGACAACAGCCAGACAGCAAGTACGAAAGTTGCCACTGTTCCTATGGTATCGCCTGCGGTTTCGGGACTGAGCCGCGACAGAAAGAAAAAGGCCAGGCTGCTGACGACAACCAGCCCGAATGCCCCTAGCAATGTGGGCCACCATTCCTTCAATCGGAACGCGATCCGCGCCATTTCACCGCTCCAGTTGTACTAGCTTATGTCTTTACGCGCGCTCAAAGCCGCATTGATGGTGCCATCATCGAGATAGTCGAGTTCGCCGCCTATCGGCACACCCTGCGCCAATGAAGTCAGGCGCACCTGCCCCTGTAGTTGGTCGGCGATGTAATGGGCGGTTGTTTGGCCGTCGACTGTTGCGTTCAAAGCAAGAATGATTTCGGTAATCCCTTCGGTGACAACCCGATTTCTGAGACGGGGAATGCGGAGTTCATCGGGGCCTACGCCATCCAGCGCAGACAGAGTTCCACCCAGCACGTGATACCGCCCCTTGAACACGCCTGCCCGCTCCATTGCCCAGAGATCCGCGACATCTTCGACGACGCAAAGTTCACCCGAAGCGCGATCTTCATCCTCGCAGATGTCGCAGATATCCGAGGTGCCGACATTGCCGCAGTTGAGACACTCTCGAGCTGAGACGGCGACGGCACGCACGGCGTCAGACAATGGCGTCAGCAGCAATGCGCGTTTCCTGATTAAATGCAGAACCGCGCGTCGGGCTGATCGCGGTCCGAGGCCGGGCAGCTTGGCCATCAGTTCGATCAGATTGTCGATATCGCGGTTGGAACTCACCCATGCGCCTCATTTTTATCGGGGCACAGGTAGCCCCAATCATCTGCCGTGCAGGTGCTATTATCAGAACGGTAGCTTGATGTCTTTGGGAAGCCCCAAGCTTTCGGTTAGTCTGGCCATCTCTTCCTGAGCTTTCTCGGCAGCTTTGGCCTGGGCGTCCTTGATAGCGGCCAGGATCAGGTCTTCAACCACCTCTTTGTCGTCACCGTTGAAGATCGACGGATCGATATCGAGAGCCATGAGATCGCCCTTGGCTGAGGCCGTCGCCTTGACCAGCCCGGCGCCCGATTCGCCAATGACCAAAACGTTGTGCAGATCTTCCTGCATCTGGGTCATCTTGGTCTGAAGCTCTTGCGCTGACTTCATCATCTTGGCCATGTCGCCAAGCCCGCCAAGTCCTTTAAGCATGGTTCTTTCTCCTGCATTTCGGTTTGACGCCTAGATACGGGTGCAAACTGGTTGGCACAAGGGGCACGCGTTCCCATCCGTCGTTTCAGTTTTCGCCGAGACAACTCCTTCGGTTGGGCCGGGCATCGTGGAGGCATCCCCGTGCGACGTGGGTGAGACAGGTCAGATCACGCGGACATCATCTAGCCCGTCTTTAGACGTGACTGAGCAGCAGATCGAGCGAAGGGATCGAGGATGTTCATAGTCCCATGGACGACCTCGATGCACTGTTGCCCGTTCATCCCAAATCAGCACATCACCCACCGACCACTGATGGGAATACACGTATTCGGGGCGTGTGCAAAACGTCATCGCCTCTGCAAGTATTTCCTGGCTTTCTCCATGGCCCAACCCCTCGATGGCAAAAGCGTGCGAGGCAATGAACAAGGCCTCATCGCCGGTTGTTGGATTGGGCCAGATCGCGCGCCACGGGCGATCGGGCCAGCGGGTCATTCGAGACAATGCGGCGAGTTCGGAAGAGATCTGGGCGCGGGAGTGAGACAACCGATGCCATATGATCGCATTTTTTAGTTTCGATTTAAGGGTTTCAGGCATGTCCGCCCACGCTGCCCGCGTCGAGGCAATTTCTGTCTCTCCACCCGAAGGGGGAACAACACGCGCAGTCAGAATGTTGACCAGCGCAGGAGTGGGCAAGAAAGTGCTGTCCGTGTGCCAGAGCATATTGGCTTGCAGGTCAAGCAGCCGCAGATCATCGCGCGACCGTAGTCCATCGGAAGTCTGGTTGGAAAGCTCCGAAACTTGGAATTCGACATCGCGTCCCGCCGCCATCGCCTCACGGTTTTCGAGCGGGCCGAACAACTCGCCCAACCGAATGTGATCGGCATCCGTCAGGGATTGGTTGCGGAACAAAAGCGCGGAATGAGTTTCGAACATTTGCCGGATTCGCGGGTAATGCGATTCCGCAGTCACGTCGCGCAGATCAACGTCGTGAATAATTAATCCGAAACGGGAGTGCAGAGGGTCAGTTCGCATGCCAGGCTCCTGTCAGACAACTCCCGGAACCGTGTGAGATTGCAATCGACCCTTCAAGCGTATTTGCGACATTTGTAGCGGCACGCGTCTGCAAGGTCACTATTCTTCTTCGAACGGATCCCATTCGTCTTCGACTTCGGGAAGTGCCTCGGCTTCGACCAGCGCTGCTCGTTGTTCGGGGGTTGTGATGCGGGTGATGCTGGCCTTGGGGAACTGTGCGATCACGGCCTGCACCAACGGATGCGCACTGGCTTCATTTTTCAGGGCGATCTCGACGGCATCGCGAATTTCCGAAATCGTCTGTGCCTCGCCATTCGAGACGATCGAAACAGCCCAACGATTGCCCGTCCAGCGTTGCAGGCTTGCGCCCAGCCTCTGGGCCAGATCGTTGGGCGCTTTGTCGGACGGGGTAAACTCAATACGCCCCGGTTGATAAGCAACAAGGCGAATCCCGTCCTCAACATCGACCAGCAACTTGCCGTCACGATTGGAGCGGATCAGTTCGACCACGTGTTCGAATGTTGGGTATCGCCCCAAAGCGGCTTGCAGGTCCTGCGCGAGGGCTGCAACTGGCGCACCGCTGTTGTGACGCCGAGCGGACTGGTTGCCTGGCGCATAAGATGCTGTTGACTGTGCGGTCGACGTACTCCCGCCTGACAAGGGAACTCCTCCACCCGGGCCGTTCGGTGCCGGTGGCGCAGGCGCATCTTGCAGTCGCTTGATCAGTTCTTCCGGGCTGGGTAGATCGGCGACATGAGTCAGACGAATGATCGCCATCTCGGCGGCCATCATGGAATTAGGCGCACCAGAAACTTCCTCCAGCGCCTTCAGCAGCATCTGCCACATCCGCGTCAAAACGCGCATAGGCAGCGCCTGTGCCATTTGTATCCCTCGCGCGCGTTCGTCGGGCGAAACGGTCGGGTCTTGTGCTGCATCAGGCGTGATTTTGACAACAGAAACCCAATGGGTGATCTCGGCCAGATCTCGCAACACTGCCAATGGATCGGCGCCTTCGGCATATTGCGCACCCAGTTCGGTCAATGCCCCCGCCGCATCGCCCCGCAGGATCATGTCCATCAGGTCCAGAACCCGACCCCGGTCCGCCAGCCCCAACATTGCACGTACCTGATCCGCAGAGGTCTCCCCGGCGCCATGCGAGATCGCCTGATCCAGAAGCGAGGTCGCATCCCGGGCCGAACCTTCAGCTGCGCGGGTGATCAGAGCCAGTGCGTCGCCAGCGATCTGAGCTCCCTCCGATTCGGCGATCATGCGTAGCAGGCCGATCATATCTTCGGGTTCGATCCGACGCAGATCAAAGCGCTGGCAACGAGACAGAACTGTGACCGGAACCTTGCGAATTTCAGTTGTCGCGAAAATGAATTTCACGTGCGCCGGAGGTTCTTCAAGCGTCTTCAGCAGCGCGTTGAACGCGCTGGTCGACAACATGTGAACCTCGTCGATAATGTAAATCTTATACCGCGCGCTGGCAGCGCGGTAGCGAACGCTGTCGATGATCTCGCGAATGTCGCCAACACCGGTCCGGCTTGCTGCATCCATCTCCATCACGTCTACATGACGGCCTTCCATGATCGCAACGCAATGCTCGCACTGACCGCAAGGTTCAGTTGTCGGCTTTCCGTTTCCATCCGGCCCGATGCAGTTCATGCCCTTGGCGATGATCCGTGCGGTGGTGGTTTTACCCGTCCCGCGAATGCCGGTCATGATAAAAGCCTGCGCAATCCGGTCTGCTTCAAAGGCGTTTCTTAGTGTCCGCACCATCGAATCCTGGCCGACCAGATCGGCAAAGGTTTCGGGGCGATATTTTCGGGCAAGAACCTGGTAGGGTGCGGGTGCGGTGTCGGTCATGTCTGCTCTGCCGGATTCGTCTTAAAACCGCAGCGTAGTGTGCCGCGATGCCCGCGTCCACAGCAGCAGGTCCGATTTTGGTTTGGATTGCTTGCAAGCCGGGGTAAAACACTCAGGCATCGATTGGAGAATGCAGATTTCAGCGTGTTGGTTGTGTGGGAGCTAATCGTGTCACAACTGGTGATATTTGGGCTGCAGGTGGGCGGAGGCACATTGGCTATCTGCCAGATGCCGGGCCGGAGCGGAGACTATCCTTCTGACCTCGACACCATTGCCGACTGGAAACCGGGCCTAGTGATTTCGATGACGACAGAGGTCGAAATGATCCAAGACGGCGCGCGCAGTTTCGGCTTGGATATTCAGGCGCGCGCCTGCCGATGGGTCCATTTGCCGATCGAAGATTTTGGTATCCCGCCCAGTCATGTCCAGGCGAAATGGGCCGAGACCAGTGCGTCTGCGCGGCAGGCACTTGCGGGCGGTGGTCGAATTTTGATCCACTGTCGTGGCGGTTGCGGAAGATCGGGAATGGCTGCGCTGAGGTTGATGGTCGAATGTGGTGAACGACCTTCGGATGCGCTGAAACGGCTACGCGCCATTCGCCCCTGCGCCGTCGAAACCGAACCCCAAATGGATTGGGCGCTGAAAGGGCAGATGGTGGCAGATCGGCCCTGAGGCCGGGCTGAGGGCTATTTTTTGCGTTGGCGTTCTTTCAAAGTGGCGCGTGGCAGGCGGTTTCTGCCGCCCGGTTGCCCTGCGGAACTGCTTCGAGGAACGCGCAGGGCATCTGCTTGATCCAACCCGAGGGAAAAACGGTCCGAGAAGAGTTCAATAGAGCGTCTTCAATCTGGTTCAGGCGTTCGCTATCCGCCTCGTCATTCACACCGCAGAATACTCGAATGCGAGAATGATCGGCGCGGAATCTGGCATCGCACCCAGTGGCACAATGTGCAAGTGCGCAACTTCCGTCGATCTCGAAGTCATCTGCAGTCAATGGCTTTGTCGCAGATATCGCCTGTGCCAGTTTTTTACCCATTTGCGCCAATGCCGGGCAGGGTTTACCGGTTTTCTGGCACACTGTTGCTGTGAACAGGTGCTTGTCGGATTTCCAAATCATGTCGCGCCCTCCGCGCTGGTGACGAGGACAACGGACGGGAAGGACAGCAAGCAGCTATCGGACCCTGTCCCGGACACCCCGCCCGAGTTCGAGTTTCAGTTCCGATGGCAGGTCTCCTGACTTGCGGGTCGCTGCTTTGCCGACCTTCCCGGCCCTTGGACCAGTGGCATTTCGGCTTCGCTCGCCGCCTACAGTTGCGGGGGCAGTCGCGGATTTGGTTCTGGAAGAACCGTACCGTGTTCCCTTTTCATTCCGACCGTGAACGCGGCCGGAAACCATCGCCTAATCGCTAGCGGGCGCACAATTTTGGGTCAAGACGAATCCTGCGGCTCAAGCACCTTTGTCGCGCCGGGCGGGTTTACTGAATTTGTTTAGACGTCGACATCTTGCTCAAGCGGCAAGGCACGTTTCTTAGGGTCTCCGAAGATCGCCTTGCCCGGGCCAACTGCCACCCGCCCTGGAGCAGTATGAACACAGTATCTGCCGCGAATTCTGGCTCGGCCACTCCAAGTCGCCTTGCGTGATGTGCGACTTCGGTTATCCAACCCTCGTACAAGTGATAGGCATGGTTGCGGAATATATTGTTGTCCGGCCCTTCGAACAAAGTAGCGGAAATCGGGCAGGTATCCCACTGACCTGATTTGTCGAAAAGTTTCGCTATCTTGTTGCAAAGAGTTGTGGCCCCGGACTGGAAATCTTCCGCAGGCTCAAATGACGCGGCAATAAGACCAAGCATCACATCGGACGCCCAAGTAGCGGCCGCAAGCGCCAGATCGGCCTTTCCATTCGGGAAATGGTGATACAGCGATCCTTTGGGTGCGTCAGCCACGGAAAGAACTTCGTTCAGCCCGACCCCGTGATAGCCCGACCTCTGGAAAAGATCGGCCGCAGCCCGAATCAGGCGCTCTTTTGTTGGCAAAGGACGTTCAGTCATTTGCGTGGATTATTGACAGCACTGGACCAATTGGTCCAGAGATCAGAACTAGACCGACCGGTCTAGGGGCGCGGAGTTAAATATGCAGGACCAGGTGTCAGCTGAAGACCTTCTTATTCACTCGGGCGACTACCAACTGTCTGCCCGCCTCTTTCATGCGAAGGAACAGCCAGAAGTTACGGTCGTGCTCAATGGGGCGACCGGTGTTCCGAGGGACTACTACAGACATTTCGCATCGTGGCTGGCCTTAGAACGCGGAATTGCTTGTCTGACGTACGATTACCGGGATTTCGGCCACTCTTTGACCGGCAACCTAAAGAAATCCAAGTCATCCATGACCGACTGGGCATTGGTCGACATGCCCGCGGCTCGGATGGAAATGCGTCGTCGGTTCCCAAATTCAAAGCTTTGGGTCATCGGGCATTCGATTGGCGGGATGCTCGGTCCTTTGCAGCCTGGCATCGAAGAAATCGACAGAATGATCTGTGTCTGTTCAGGGCTGGTACAACATCGCGATCACCCTTGGCCTTATCAAGCGCTCGCCAGAATGTTTTGGTTCGGGCATGTTCCGCTGCTGGTTAAGAGTTTGGGGTATTTGCCTGGGCGTCTTGTTGGGTTCGGAGCAGATCTACCTGCTCCGGTCTATTGGCAATGGCGAAAATGGTGCATATCCGCAAAAAGCTATCTGCCGGATGCCGGAACGACCTTACCGAAACCCGACTGGAAAAGAAGTGGCGCATCAGTGGATATGATTGCGTTTTCGGACGATCAGGTGATCCCGCCCAAATGCGTTTGGCGATTGGCCGAACTTTATGGGCAAGATGCGCGACGGCGTGAATTGACGCCTCAGGATTTTGGAGTGAAGCAAATTGGCCATCTGGGCGCGTTTGCGCGTAAGAATGCCGTTGTGTGGCCCGCACTCATCGCCGATTAGGTTGGTCTACGCTAGATGATTAGTGGGAAAGTGAGAGGTTGGACATCGACCCAAGCGGGACTCGTTGTGGCTGCTTCCTTCCGGACCTGACCAGGTTGGCGAGGCGCTCGCCCGCGCCAACCTCTCGTTGCTCGATATAGGCAAGATGACTGGCGATGACAACCCGTCACAAGGATAGGCGTAGCCGCAGGAAACCTTCGGGATCGATGCCCAGAACAACCGGGTGGTATCCTGAAAGGTCATCCAGATAGCGCAAGGCATCGGGACCGGTCTGCAGAACGACCGAGGTCTTGCGCGTCTTGACGAAACGCCACGGATGCGGAGTCGCTTGCAGCGGATCAGATGGAAGACTCCCCTCAACATAGTCCTTCAAGATGTGCTGAATGCGTAGGCGAGGAATACTGATGATTTTAGCGTTCTCCAAAGCTGAAAAATGCCCCCCCCCATTGGCGCGATAGTTATTCAGTGCCACGACGAAAAGCTGCTGATCCCCGATGGGATCTCCCTTCCAAGTGAGGTTTCCAATGCGTCGGTTGCCTGTTTCAACCAGACTGCCATCCGCATGAAACCGAGGCGGGCAAGTCAGATCTATAGTGTATTCAACACCATGGATAACATCGAAATTATGGCCTGCTCGAAGAGGGTTGATCAACGGGGTATCTTGGCTATTTTCAGTGACCTGGTTAAACAGACATGCCGACATTTCTAGCCAATCGCGCAATTGTGCGCCGTTAACGACAACAGCGCGCAATTCGTTGGGAAAGACGTGAAGGTCGGCAATGTGACGCATCGAAACTTCACCAGCGGGAACCTCCGTATAGAAACGCGGCCCGGAACGCCCTCCGAATTTCGTGGGTGTGACCGCTGACAATGTCGGTAGTGATCCTTCAGGCAAACCGGCAAGAAAGGGACGCAGTGCAGCTGCTTGAGCTGCGGCGACAAGCGAAAGCCCCCTATCCGGTGCACAAAAGGAAAAATAGCTATGCATCGATTGGCTGACATGTCCGACGGGCTGTTTCATCCGCTTTAGTGTTTCGGCATGTCCACATTCGAATATTCGTGCCAACTTGGGATCTTCTTCGACGGTCGATTGGGCACAACCATCGTTGCCTCTGTTGCAGATCGGGCGAAGTTCGACAGAATGCCCTGCAATTTTCCAACTGTTGGCCTCATGGGCAAACGCCAGATCGATCACGCCCAAATGCGATCCTGACGATCCCGGCATGACGACAGGTTTGCCATGAACTAGGCCCTTGTCGCCTACAACATGTGCTAATCCATCATGGTCGGCTCCGGGGATAGTCAGATGCGTGTGGCCTGCAACTATTGCATCGAGGCCTTCGATCGACGCCAGCGGAACTACTGCATTCTCCATTTGTGCTTCCACAACAGCTCCAGCTAGACCCGAATGTGCCAGTGCAATAACCAGCTCACATCCTTTATCCTTCAAGTCGCTAACGGCTGTAGCAGCAGTCTCCAGAATGTCAGTCGAAGTCACCCTGCCTGCAAGCTGGTGTGCCTCCCAATCCGTGGTTTGTGGCGGCAGAACCGAAAAGACACCGACAGTCAAAGTGCAGGTTTCAGACCCGACCGCAAATCGCTGACGAATGATAGCCGATGCCTCCCACGGTTGATTACCCTCAACGCAATGCAGATTGCTACATATGGCAGGACATGGTGCGTGAGCCAGAATACCGCTCAGGCAGTCTAAGCCAAAGTTGAAGTCATGATTGCCAAGCCCGATCGCATCATATCCCAAATGCTTGAACGCAAGCATCAGCGGGTGGGCGACGTCGTTCTGATCGGCGGCAAAATCGCCATAAGGCGTGCCTTGCATGGAGTCACCATTGTCGAACAGCAAGACGCGCGCACCCATTTGTTCGGCCTCCGCTCGGGCTGCCTTGATCAGGCTCGCGGTTCGTGTCAGCCCGACAGAGGGTTCCGGTCGATCCGAGTAATAGTCATATCCCATAAGATTCATGTGCAGATCAGAGGTCGCAAGAATTCTCAGGCGAACTGGCGGGAATGTGCTGGGATTGATCTGTGCCTCTGAGTTCAATGAATGTCCTGCCGTCGGAAATGGAGTGTTTGTTGTCTACATGACCCTTGCTTCTTAACAGTTTGAAAAAACGGCAAATTGAAGCGGGATTTGAGAAAAGTTTGTGGTTTCGTCGCGTGTAATCATTTCCTCTCTGATTGGCAGGGCCATTGCGTTGATCGAACAACCGTGGCAGCCCTTTGAAAAACAAAGGACAAAGAATGAAACGGGCAGAGCAGGTCACTTTTGGCGGATCGGGATTGAATCGCAGCGCCCACATTCGCGGCGACAACAACGCTTTGGCGCATGCAAAGGGTCATCCCGAAGCACTCTGCCTGCTGCTTTGGCGCGGAAAGATACTTGTTCAGGGTGAACGGTTGGATCGATTGGCGACAGTCACGATGTCTCACAGGCTGATCCAATCCGAACCGGGAGATATCATGGAGTCCCCCGTTTTCCTCGGTTTATCCGAAGCAGGCGCACCGGTATTTGCCACGGACATCACCAGTTGGCAGGCCGAAGACCATGATCTTTCCGGCGTCGGCGCCTTTGTCGACCGAAGCGAGCAGCAGCATCCGGATTTACCCACCGGTTATGTATTTGCAGAGTTGCGTCGGGTCATGACGCGCCTCAACCCCCGTGACGCCGAACTGGCGGCGACGGCCAAGGCAGTCATTGGCTGGCACGAAACCCACGGCTTCTGCGCCCGTTGCGGTGCCAGAAGCGAGGTGTCTCAGGCGGGATGGCAGCGAAGTTGCCCTGGGTGCGGCGGCCAGCATTTCCCACGCACGGATCCTGTAGTCATAATGTTGATTACGCACGGGGATGCCGTGTTGATGGGCAGGTCGCCAGGTTGGCCTGAAGGGATGTACTCCTTGCTGGCAGGATTTGTTGAGCCTGGCGAGACTCTGGAATCGGCCGTGCGTCGCGAGGTTTTCGAAGAGGCAGGCGTTACGGTCGGGCGGGTTCAATATCTGGCCAGTCAGCCCTGGCCTTTTCCTGCATCTTTGATGCTCGGCTGCTCGGGCGAGGCCCTTTCACGGGATTTAAACATTGATCCGGTTGAAATCGAAGATGCGCTTTGGATCGGAAAGGCTGAGATGATGCAGGCTTTCGCGGGTGAACATCCAACCCTTCTGCCCGCACGCAAAGGCGCGATTGCGCATTTTTTGTTGGAGAACTGGCTTGCGGACACGCTGGATTAAGTTGAAACACGGAACCCAGATCAGATTTCGAGGGGCGAAATGAAATTCACTGGAAAGGAAGATATCGAGGCACCTATTGAAGAGGTGTTCCGGATGGTTTCCGATTACGACCGGTTCGAACGCCTCGCGATCCGACGCGGGATCGAAGTGAAGCGAAAACTTGCGGCAGGGCCTGTATCTGAAGGGTTGGCATGGGATACCGTGTTTCAGATGCGCGGAAAGGCCCGTCACGTGCAGATCGTCCTCGGAAAATTTCAAGAGCCGACACTGATGCGCTTTGAGGCGTCCGGCAAGGGAATGAACGGACATACCCAAGTTGAGCTCGTGGCTCTGTCGCCGGTGCGGACAAGGATATTGGTCGAGATCGAATTTGTGGCAACAACGCTGCCCGCACGACTGTTGCTACAATCGCTCAAGCTTGGGAAGTCGCGTCTGAAACGGCAGTTCCACCTTCGGCTGGCAGAGTTTGCAAGCAGCTTGGAGCAACGACATTCGCAATCGGGGTGACGCCGGCGATGCCCGATAGTCAGCCTAACTTCGGGGCCGCGCAGCTGGGTAGACACCCAGAATTTCCACGTTTGTCGTAAAATGGTTCAGCTCGTCCATAGCCAGTTGGACATTCCGATCCTCCGGATGTCCAACGATATCGGCATAGAACTGCGTTGCTGTGAACGACCCGTCGACCATATAGCTTTCCAGCTTGACCATGTTCACCCCGTTGGTGGCGAAACCACCCATGGCTTTGTACAGCGCCGCGGGAATGTTGCGCACCTGAAAAACGAAGCTGGTGATCATACCGTGCTCGCCCCTGCGTGATTCGTCGATCGTGCGGGACATGACAAGGAATCGGGTGGTGTTGTCGCCATGATCCTCGATATGTCGAGCCAGAACATTCAGCCCATAGATTTCGCCAGCCAGTTCACTCGCCAGTGCCGCATGGCTTTTGTCACCGCGTTCAGCAACCTCACGTGCGGCGCGGGCATTGTCGGGGCTAACGCGCCCGCGGATGTTGTGCTCGCGAAGGAACCCCTGACACTGTGGTAACAACACGAGGTGCGAATGCGCCTCGGCAACATCTTCCAGACTAGCACCTGGTACACCCAAAAGATTGATATGCACGCGCACGAACGCCTCGTCGATGATATGCAATCCACTATGCGGAAGCAGTCGGTGAATGTCGGCCACGCGCCCATAAGTCGAGTTCTCTACCGGCAGCATCGCGAGTTCCGCCTCGCCCGACCGAACCGCCTCGATCACATCTTCGAACGTGCGGCAGGGAAGGGCGTCCATGTCGGGCCGCGCGTTCCGGCAGGCCTCGTGACTATAGGCACCGGGCTCTCCCTGAAAGGCAATTCGGTTGGTCATTTGGTCGTTTCCATGCAACAAGTTCGTTATTTGGGCGTTTAGTCGCGGTGTCTATACCTTGCCTCTTGCAAGGGGAAGCCTTAGACACCCGCGCAGACAGTTGAAATGGACTCGCGAGCAATGTTCGACACGATGACAGTTACCAAGGCCGCTGCAGGCCTGTTTGGCGCCTTTCTGGCGCTTCTTCTGGCCAAATGGGCGGCCGAGGTTCTTTATCATGTAGATGGTCACGGCGAGGCCGCCTATATCATCGAAACCGAAGAGCCGACCGAAGAAGTCAGTGAAGCTGAGGAAGTCAGCTTTGATGAGATGATGATGGCCGCCGATGTCGACAAGGGCGCCAAGGTCTTCAAGAAATGCCAAGCCTGCCACAAACTGGAAGACGGAGCGAACGGAACTGGCCCGTATCTTTACGGTGTTGTTGGTCGCCCGGTCGCGACAGCGGCTGGCTTCGGGTATTCCGGCGCGATGCAGGAAAAGGGCGGCGAGTGGACGCCTGAGGCATTGGATGCCTTCCTGACAAAACCCAGCGGTGACGTTCCGGGCACATCGATGAGCTTTGCGGGTCTCAACAAGGCCAGCGACCGGGTGAACGTGATCGCCTATCTGGACAGCCTGGACGATTGATCCCCGCGAAATTTCAGACGAATCAAGGCCGCTGCACTTTGGCAGCGGCTTTTTTCGTTTCTGAAGTGGTCTTCACGATCCGATCACCTATTCTAAACTTGCAACTGGCGTGGCTGGACCTTTAGCTAGCAGCAACAAAATCAAGAACGATACCGACCCCGGAGGAAGAGCCAGATGCGACCACCCCGAGTTCAGACCTGTGCCCGCACCGTTGATGCAAGGCATTGGGTTTCCATGTTGTCATGGGGGCTGTTCTCACTATTGATTATGGCCGCGTCTCAGTTGCAGGCGGAAGAAAAGATCATAAAAAGCTACGGTTTCTCCGAATTTGGTGATCTGAAATACCCCAAGGGATTTGCGCATTTCGACTATGTAAATCCAAATGCTCCGCGCAGTGGTGAACTGTCATATGCCGCGCAAGGTACATTCGACAGCTTCAACCCGTTTACGCGCCAGGGCCGGGCAGGGGCACGGTCAGCGGATCAGTATGAAAGTCTGATGGTTCCATCCTATGACGAGGTTGGGGCGTATTACGGCTTGTTGGCTGAAAGCCTTGAATATCCGGAAAGCCAGGATTGGGTGATCTTCAATATGCGCCCCGAAGCGCGGTTTTCTGACGGCACACCAATTACAGCCGAGGACGTGGTGTTTTCGCACAATATTCTGCTGGACCAGGGGCTGAAATCTTATGCCGATGCGGTGCGCAAGCGCATTCCCAAGGCCGAGGCCCTAGGTACCCATCGAGTCAAGTTCTATTTTGCTCCAGATATCTCGCGCCGCTCCCTGATCACGCAGGTGGCTGGCACTCCGGTCTTTTCGAAATCGTGGTTCGAGGCCGATCCCGAAAATCGCCGCCTTGACAAGCCGCGTTTGGTTCCTGGCATCGGGTCCGCGCCCTATGTGTTGGACAGTTATGACATCAACCGACGCATCGTATACAAACGCAACCCGGACTATTGGGGCGATCACCTGAACGTCAATGTGGGGCGCAACAACTTTGACACCATCAGGATTGAATATTTCAGCGACTCAATCGCCGCGATGGAAGGGTTCAAGGGTGGAACTTTCACCCTTAGGCAGGAAAACAACTCGAAAAGCTGGGCTACGGCCTATGATTTTCCTGCGATTGCAAATGGGCACGTGATACAGGCGGAATTCGTGGATGGAGACGTCCCATCAGCCAGCGGTTTTGTCATGAACCTGGACCGCCCGCAGTTTCAGGATATCCGGGTACGTGCGGCGGTGCAGCTTGCGTTCAATTTCGAATGGACCAATGAAAGCCTGCAATACGGTCTGTTCCAGCAGCGTGATTCGTTCTGGGAAGGCACGCATCTTGAAGCAACCGGTCTCCCGGAAGGTAGGGAGCGCGAAATTCTGGAAAGCCTTGGCGATGCATTGGATGCCAACGTTCTGACCGAGGAACCGGTCGTGGCGCATCAATCAAGTCCTAAACGACAGAATGATCGAGGCAATCTACGTAAAGCGATGAAACTTCTCGACGACGCGGGTTGGACCGTCGGTGATGACGGGTTGCGCCGCAACGAACAGGGGCAAGTACTGCGTATTGAGTTTTTGTCGGATGAGCCGACACTTGACCGGATAATCCAGCCTTTCGTGGACAACCTTCGCGCTATGGGGATCGAAGCGATTTACAACCGGGTGGACAATGCTCAGTTCACACTTCGCCGCAGAGATCGCGATTTTGATATGATCATGGGCGGCTATCCGATGTCTCTGCAGCCGTCAACCGGGCTGTATCAGCAATTCGGAACCGAGGCCGCCAGCTATTCCGTATTCAACCCTTCCGGTGCGAACGGCCCGGATATCGAACCGCTGATCGACAATATCGTCGCGGCGCGGGAAACCGAAGAATTGCAGGCCAATGTCCGTGCGCTTGACAGGGTTTTGCGTGCCAAACGTATCATGGTCCCGACATGGTATCTGGGCAAATACTGGGTCGCTTACTGGGACATGTATGAATTCCCCGAAAAACTGCCGCCTTACGCGCTGGGCGTCGAAGACCTGTGGTGGATCAATGCTGACAAGGAAGCAGCATTGAAAACCTCGGGCGCGTTGCGGTAAGCCGCCCCCATGGGAGCCTATATTCTACGACGCCTGCTGCTGGTGATCCCCACATTGCTGGGGATCATGATCATCAATTTCACGCTTGTGCAATTCGTGCCCGGCGGCCCGGTCGAACAGATCATTGCTCAGATGGAAGGCGGCGGTGACGTGTTCGAAGGCATTGCCGGAGGTGGCGGCGACATTGAGCGGCAGACCGCGGCCAACGAACGTTACATCGGCGCACGCGGCCTGCCACCCGAGTTCATCGAAGAACTTGAGCGTGAGTTTGGCTTCGACAAGCCGCCGCTCGAACGTTTTCTCACAATGATGGGAAACTATCTGACGTTGGATTTTGGCGAGAGCTATTTCCGATCCATCGGCGTTGTCGATCTTGTGCTTGAAAAAATGCCGGTGTCGATTTCGCTGGGCTTGTGGTCAACCTTGATCGCCTATCTTGTGTCGATCCCACTGGGTATTCGCAAGGCGGTGAAGGATGGCTCGGCCTTCGACACCTGGACCAGCGGAACCATCATCGTGGCCTATGCTATTCCGGGATTTCTGTTCGCCATTCTGCTCTTGGTGCTGTTCGCCGGCGGATCCTATTGGCAGATCTTCCCGCTGCGCGGGCTGACGTCGGACAATTGGGACAGCCTGAGTATTGGTGGTAAAATCCTCGATTACTTTTGGCATATCACCCTGCCGGTGGTGGCCTCGACCATCTCAGCCTTTGCCACTTTGACATTGCTGACCAAGAACTCATTTCTGGACGAGATCAAGAAACACTATGTCATGACTGCGCGCGCCAAGGGGCTGAGCGAAAGAAGCGTGCTTTATGGCCACGTGTTCCGCAATGCTATGTTGATTGTGATCGCGGGATTTCCGGCGGTGTTCATTGGTGTGTTCTTTGGCGGCTCGATCATCATCGAGACAATCTTTTCGCTCGATGGATTGGGTCGATTGGGGTTCGAGGCGGCTGTGGCGCGTGACTATCCCGTGATCTTTGGCACCCTGTTCATATTTGGCCTGCTGGGGTTGGTCGTCGGCATCATTAGCGACCTGATGTATGTGTTGGTCGACCCCCGCATCGACTTTGAAAGTCGCGAGGGGTAAATGGCGCTCTCACCGCTCAACCAACGCCGTTGGCGCAACTTCCGCCGCAATGGACGGGCATTCTGGTCGCTGATCATCTTTTCGATCGTGTTCGGACTTTCGCTATTTGCCGAGTTCATCGCCAATGACAAGCCGATCCTTGTGAAGTATCGCGGCGAGATTTTCACTCCAATCTTCAAGTTCTACCCGGAAACGGCCTTTGGCGGCGATTTCCGGACCGAAGCGATCTATCGCGATCCCGAGGTTCAATGCCTGATCGATAGTGGCGGACTGGAAGAATGCTTCGATGACCCCGAAGACATCATCGATCAGATCAAGGCAGGTACGTTCGAGGCTGAGGGGTTCGAAGAAGGTTGGGCCATCTGGCCGCTCATCCCCTATTCCTTCAACACCACCGTGGACCGCCCCGGTGCAGCGCCGCTGCCACCAAATCACCAGAATTGGCTGGGCACAGATGATACCAAGCGCGATGTGCTGGCGCGGGTGATCTACGGCTTTCGTCTATCCATCCTGTTCACCTTGATTGTTACCGGTGTTGCCAGTCTGGTCGGCATATTCGCCGGGGCCATTCAGGGCTTTTTCGGTGGTTGGATCGATCTGGTATTCCAAAGGGTGATCGAGATCTGGTCGGCCACACCATCGCTTTATGTCATCATAATCATGTTCGCGATCTTGGGGCGAAGTTTCTGGCTTCTGGTGGCGCTGATGATCCTGTTTTCATGGACTGGGCTTGTCGGCGTGGTTCGGGCCGAGTTCCTGAGAGCGCGCAACCTTGAATACGTACGAGCGGCCAAAGCGCTGGGCGTTGGCAACATGACCATCATGTTCCGGCATATGCTGCCCAATGCGATGGTTGCAACACTGACCTTCATGCCGTTCATTGTCACTGGCACTATCGGCGGCCTCGCCAGCCTCGATTTTCTGGGTTTTGGCCTGCCCTCATCCGCTCCGTCGTTGGGTGAACTGACCTTGCAGGCCAAGCAGAACCTGCAGGCACCTTGGCTGGCCTTCACCGCGTTCTTCACCTTTGCGTTCATGCTGTCGCTTCTGGTCTTCATTTTCGAAGGCGTGCGCGATGCCTTCGATCCGAGAAAGACGTTCTCATGAGCCTGCTTGATGTGAAGAACCTCAAGGTGTCATTCCGACAAGATGGACAGGTTACCGCTGCGGTCCAAGGCGTGTCATTTTCCGTCGACCGCGGCGAGACCGTGGCTTTGGTGGGGGAGTCAGGCTCGGGGAAATCAGTAACCGCGCTCAGCACTGTGTCCCTCTTGGGCGACAGCGCGATGGTCGAGGGGTCTGTCACCTATGACGGGCAAGAGATGATTGGCGCTTCCGAGCAGCGGCTGATGGATGTGCGTGGCAACGACATCAGCTTCATTTTTCAGGAGCCGATGACATCACTTAACCCGCTCCACACGATTCAAAAACAGATGGCGGAATCGCTTGCGCTGCATCAGGGACTGACCGGTGACGCAGCGCGGGCACGCATTTTGGAACTATTGAATAAGGTCGGCATCCGCGACCCCGAAGACCGGTTGGACAGCTATCCGCATCAATTATCAGGCGGACAACGCCAGCGGGTGATGATCGCTATGGCGCTGGCCAACAAACCGGACATCCTGATCGCGGATGAGCCGACGACCGCGCTGGACGTGACCATTCAGGCGCAGATTCTGGAGTTGTTGGCCGAACTGCAGAAATCCGAGAATATGGGGATGCTTTTTATCACTCATGACCTTGGTATTGTTCGCCGGATCGCTGATCGGGTTTGTGTGATGAAGGATGGTGAGATTGTCGAAAGTGGCGTGACGTCAGAAATCTTCGACAATCCGCAACACCCTTATACCCGGAGGCTGTTGGCGGCGGAGCCCTCGGGCTCACCCGAGCCGGTTGAACCCGGGGCGGAAGAGATCGCGCGGACTGAACATTTGAAAGTCTGGTTTCCCATTCAACGCGGGTTCCTCAAGCGGACGGTGGGGCACGTGAAAGCGGTGAACGACGCAACGATCACCGTACGTGCTGGTGAAACGCTGGGCATTGTCGGCGAAAGCGGATCGGGCAAGACCACGCTGGCGCTGGCCATCATGCGTTTGATTTCCTCTGAGGGAGGAATTGAGTTTCGAGGCAAAAACGTGCGCAAATGGTCCACGCGCGAGTTGCGGCGGCTGCGCAAGGATATGCAGATCGTATTTCAGGATCCGTTTGGCTCACTCAGCCCGCGCATGACCTGCATGCAGATCATCGCCGAGGGTTTGGCTATTCACAAGGTCGACCCGCACCGTGCCCCCCGCGAACTTGTGGCTGAGGTGATGCGCGAGGTCGGCCTCGACCCCGCGGCGATGGACCGGTATCCGCACGAATTCTCGGGCGGGCAGCGCCAGCGTATCGCCATCGCCCGGGCCATGGTGCTGCGGCCCAAACTATTGGTGCTGGACGAACCCACCAGTGCGCTGGACATGACGGTACAGGTGCAGATCGTCGAGCTGCTGCGAAATCTTCAACGCAAGTATGGGCTGGCCTATCTGTTCATCAGCCACGACCTGAAGGTCGTTCGCGCCATGTCTCACAAGGTTTTGGTGATGCGGCAGGGTGATGTGATCGAGATGGGGACGGCTCAGGACCTCTTCGAGAACGCGCAATCGGACTATACCCGCGAACTGATCGCGGCGGCAGGATAGATGCGCCGGACCGATGAACCGGCCCGGCGCACAAAATCAGGCATTCGCGACCTTTTCGCGGGAAACTTTGGGTGACTGGCCCCGAAGCTCCTCGTAGTGGTCGAAAGTCAGCTTTACCCACCCGGTGCCGCGTGTGGCGCTGGCCAGAGTGCGGTGCAATTCGTCCTCGTTGACCGCGGGAAGCATCGCATTGAAGATTTCCCACCCCGGTGCATCGGGATTGCCTTCAAACCCAAGGACCTGGCCTTGCAACGAACTGATCGTCGGCACCAGATCGCCGACGTAAAGCGACGGGAGGTGGATTTCGGCATGAAGAATCGGCTGTAGAACAACCGGTTTAGCCATTGGCAGGGCCTCACGCACCGCGTTCTTGCCGGCTGTGCGGAAGGCATAGTCCGAGCTGTCAACGGAATGGTGCTTGCCATCTTTCAGTGTGACTTTGAGGTCTACAACGGGAAAGCCCTCGGGCCCTTCTCCCAAAGCATCTTCGGCGCCCTGTGCCACCGACGGGATATAGTTTTTAGGAACGGCCCCACCCTTGACCACCTCTTCGAACTGAAATCCTGACCCGCGAGGCATCGGGGCGATGGAAATGACCACATCTGCAAACTGTCCGGCCCCACCGGATTGCTTGCGATGGCGATGGTGGTGATCCACCGGCTTCTGGATGGTTTCGCGATAGGCGGTTTCGACAGTCTCGGTTTCGATTTCGATCCCGAAATCGTCGGCCAGTTTGGCGGTGACTCTCCGCATGTGCTGCGGGCCTTGGGTTCCAAGGATGGAATGACCGGTGCCCTCGTCCTGGCTCAGGTTTAACCCGGGATCGATTTCGTTAAGTCGACCCAGCGCGTTCGACAATCTCACGTCGTCTCGTTCGTGCGCGGGCAGAACCAACTGGCGGTGAGCCACAGGATGCGAATTGGCCCAGCTCGGCAACGGCATCGCCGTTTCGCTGTCGTAAAGGTTGCCGGGATTGAGATGATCCGATTTGACGGCCAAACCGATATGCCCAGCCTCCAAGACCGGGATCTGTGTTTTCGCGTCGAGTGTTGTCAGGTTGCCCACGTTCTCACCGCCAAGCGTCTCGTGGGCCTTCACCCCGTCGCCGAGGCCACGCAGAACCGTGATCTTGCCGATATGCTTTTTGACGTCAGCAAACCCTGCGATTGCCCGCGCACCATCCGCAGCCTCGTCGCGCCCCGCCGCGATGTTGAACTCCGGCGCTTCATGACGCAACGCCTTCATTAGTCTTGTCAGCCCGTTGCCATGGTTCGCGGCACCCAGACAGGCCGGAATGATCTGGTGGTTCTGCAAAACCTGGGCCGCCAGCCCATAGATTTCTTCACTGGGTGGTTGCTTGTCCTCGATGAGTTGCTCCAGTAGGTGGTCGTCAAAATCGGACAGGGTTTCCAGCAATTCAGCCCTCGCTTCCTGCTCCCGGTCTTCGACCGATTGCGGCAGCTCGATCAGGGCCGAGGGTTGCCCTTCCTGGTATTTCCATGCGCGTTCGGAAATCAGGTCGACTGCGCCAACGATCTGGTCGCCGTCGCGGATTGGCACCTGACGCAAGGCAATGTGGTGAGTGCAATAGGTCTGAAGGGCCGAGATAATGTCTCGGATGCGGCCATTGGGGTTATCCATCCGGTTGATGAACAGGAAACAGGGGATGCCAGCCTCTTCAACCAATCTCAGGTACGGCGCGCACAGAACCGCGGTGTCAGGGTCGGGGGGAACGACCACCACGGCGGCATCGGATATTGCCATGGCCGGACCTGCATAGGCCATCGAATCTCCGCCACCGTCCACGTCGATCGCGCACCACGGCTCGCCCAAGTAAGAAAAACCGTGCAAATGCACGGTTCCGGATACATCGAATGTTGTTGGGCGGTCGTCGAGGCGGCTGATGGCCTCGACCAATGTAGATTTGCCCGATTGGGTAGGGCCGAGGACTGTAAAGACGCGCATGGGTGCTGTCCCTCTCTCTGGTTGCAATTTCTGCTGCACGAAAGGGAAATGCGAACGCCTGAGCGTCGGCACCGTCTGTCTGTCCTACTGCCTGCCTCGTGTGCGAGGCGCATTCGCCCTCGCACACCAAGTGTGGGAAATCCGGGTGTAGGGCGTCAAGCCCCCCTGCGATAATTGGTCAGGCAGTGCTCGGGGCGTGCCTTGCCGGTTCGTTGTCCTTTCGTCAGATGGCTGAACTGTGACCTGCCTTGCTCAGGTCATACGCGTCGAAGCTGCGGGCGATCATGCGGGTCAATGGACGTGCCTCAGTCGGGATGAACAACCCGTCGTCGGTGATCCGAAGCATGCCGGGAAACGCCCGGTCGGCATCGGCGTACATCTGTTTTAAGTCGTTTGCCGTCACATCGTGGTCGCGCAAAATCTCAGCCGAATCGATCCGGAAATCGCACATCAACGCCTCGATCAAACGGGCGCGCAGAATGTCCTGCCCCTTGAACAGATGCCCGCGCGTGGTCGAGAAATTGCCTTCACGGATGGCCTTGGTATGCACTGAAGTTGCCGGTGCGTTCTGTGCGTAACCTTGTGGGAAGCGCGAGATCGAACTCGCACCGACACCGATGAGAACCTCGGCCTGATCGTCGGTGTATCCCTGAAAGTTGCGCTTGAGCCGCCCCGCATTGAGCGCATGGGTCAGCCCGTCATCCTGCGTGGCAAAGTGGTCAATGCCGATTTCCGCGTACTGGTCCCAAAGGAACAAGCGTCGCGCGGTTTCGAACAGTTCCAGACGTTCCTCGGGTGTCGGCAACGCGTCCGAAGGAATCAGCTGCTGACGTTTGGCCATCCAGGGCACGTGCGCATATCCATAAAGTGCTACACGGTCGGGATTGAGCGACAAGAGCTTTTGCACGCTTTCAGTCATCCGCGCCTTGGTCTGATGTGGCAGGCCGAACAGGATATCGGCATTCAGACTGGCAATACCACGCTCGCGAATCATTTCTGCCGCCTTGCGGGTGGTGTCGTAACTTTGTATGCGCCCGATGGTTTTCTGAATGTCCTCATCGAAATCCTGAACCCCGATCGAGGCGCGATTCATACCCGCATCGGCCAGCGCATCCAGCCGATCGTCATCAATTTCGTTGGGGTCGATTTCTACCGAAAACTCGGCACCCGCGCCCAAGGGAACGATGCTCAGTATCCGCGCTGCCAAATCCCGCATCAGATCGGGGTTTAGCAGGGTCGGTGTGCCGCCGCCCCAATGCAGGCGCGACAGTCGGACGCCCTCGGGCAATCGAGCCGCCAAAAGGTCCAATTCCGCCTTTAAAACATCAACATAGGCAATGACCGGGTTATCGGTTTGCGTGCCTTGCGTCCGGCAGGCGCAGAACCAGCATAGTCTGCGGCAGAAGGGGACATGGACATAAAGCGAGATGGCGCTTCCGGGCTTGATGCCCGAAATCCAGTCACCAAATAAGTCAGGTCCCACATCGTTGTTGAAGTGAGGTGCAGTCGGGTAGCTTGTATAGCGCGGAACTTTCGCGTCAAAAAGTCCGAGCCGAGCCAATTGTGATTTCGCTATCATGAGGATACCGTTATGGGATGTCTGGCTCGGCGGCATTGACCGAGATCAAGTGGATAAACGGATGACACTGCAGATTCAGCTCGACCATTCGAATTGCTCCGATTGTCCGATCCGACATCGGGCCGTTTGCGCTCATTGCGACCGGGACGAACTCGAGTTGCTGGACGAGATCAAGTATTATCGCAGTTTCGAAGCCGGGCAGACAATCATCTGGTCGGGCGATCAGATGGGGTTCGTCGGCTCGATGGTGTCGGGAATCGCTTCGTTGACACAGACGATGGAGGACGGGCGCACGCAGATGGTGGGCTTGATGCTGCCCAGCGATTTCGTCGGTCGTCCGGGTCGTGATACTGCTCCTTACGATGTGGTTGCCACGACCGATGTCGTGATGTGCTGTTTTCGTAAGAAACCCTTCGAAGAAATGATGGCGCATACACCCCATATCGCGCAGCGTCTGTTGCAGATGACATTAGACGAACTGGATGCGGCACGTGAATGGATGTTGGTTTTGGGCCGGAAAACCGCGCGCGAAAAGATTGCCAGCCTGCTGTCGATCATCGCCCGCCGCGATGCATCCGTGACCAAGACGGGCTTGTCCGGACCGATCGTGTTCGACCTGCCGCTGACGCGCGAGGCGATGGCAGATTACTTAGGCCTCACCCTGGAGACCGTCAGCCGGCAAATTTCGGCACTGAAAAAGGACGGTGTCATCGAACTGGAGGGAAAGCGGCACGTGACCGTTCCCGATATGGGGCGCCTGATGGAAGAAGCAGGTGACGATTCCGATGGCGGATTTCCGGTTTAGGCTGTCTGCCTCAACCATTTGGCAACCTTCCCCACGGAAGAGTCTGATTTGAACGGCCTTGCGCTCCAAAGCTTGAGGTCGTGTTCCAGTGTTACACGTGTGTCAAAAGGCGCCACCAGCTGACCGCGTTCGAGGTAAGGTGCCACCAGGATCTCGTGTCCCATCAGTACACCGGCACCATTCACGGTTTCTTCTACCGCCAGAGAATAAAGCGAAAAAACGGGGCCTCGAGGTGCGAACTGCCAATTCGACAATGCCGACTTCGTCCAGATATCCCAGTCGCCACTCCAGGTCGTGTCGGATATGCAGGGCACGTTTCTCAGATCTTGCACCGTTCTCAGACGTTCTACCAGGGTCGGAGCGCAGACGGGAAAAATAACGTCCCGGGCCAAGGTCTCTCCGGGCAAATCGCCAAAGAAAAGATACAAATCGTATGGCGCTCGTTTTAGATTTGGCGGCGCTTCCATTGCAGTCAGCGAAACCTCGATCTCCGGGTTTGCGGCGCGGAGCGCAGGCAGGCGCGGTGACAGCCACAGTTGCGCGACCGAAGGCAATGCCACGATGTGAACGATATGGGGCCGGGCTTGCGCGCGAAGCGTTTGAGTTGCGCGACCCACCTCGTCAAAGGCTTGCGTCAGGTTCGGCAAAACACTGTATGCCAGTGCCGTCGCAACAACGCCTTTCGCCGACCGTTCGAACAGGGGTGCGCCAAGCTCTTCCTCCAACGCCTTCACATGTGCAGAAACGGCCCCAGGCGTTACTCCCAGCTCTTCAGCGGCGGCGGCAAAACCGCCAAGGCGCGCTGCCGCCTCGAACGCGCGCAAAGCGTTCAACGGAAAGGTTCTGGGGCGAGGGGGAGCGACGGGCATTATTTAGCCTCAATTTTTCTAACCCTAATTTTTCATAAAACTGGTTTGCAGGCAAGTGGACGCAAAGGACATTGTGGGGACAACATACGGAGGTCAAAAATGCCAAATCTTGCCAGACGTTCCTGGGTTCCTTCCCATTGCGAAGCCCGCGTTCAGGACATCGCGGCCCAAACCGCAGAGGCCTCGACAGATCAGATTGCTGCTCGTCTCGATGCGCTCATCGCCCGCAACCGCGAGATTCACGACGTAGAGTGTTTCAATCTCAACCCCGCGACCAACGTCATGAATCCGCGCGCCGAAGCTGTTCTGGCTGAAGGATTAGGCAGCCGCCCGTCGCTGGGGTATCCGGGCGACAAATACGAGATGGGTCTGGAAGCCATTGAAGAGATCGAAGTGATCGCAGCTGAACTGGCAGCACAGGTTTTTGGTGCTCGTTACGCCGAAATCCGGGTCGGTTCCGGCGCGCTGTGCAATCTCTATGGCTTTATGGCGCTGGCCCGTCCGGGCGACACGATCATCGCGCCGCCCGCCAGTATCGGGGGACATGTCACTCATCATAAGGGTGGTTGCGCGGGACTTTATGGGCTGACAACGCTTGACGCCCCGGTCGATGCCGATGGCTATAGCCTTGATCTGGATGGATTACGGGCGCTGGCCCATAGGCACAAGCCGCGTCTGATCACGGTGGGTGGGTCGCTGAACCTTTATCCTCATCCGGTTGCCGCTGTTCGAGCGATCGCCGACGAGGTCGGGTCCAAGGTTCTGTTCGATGCCGCGCATCAATGCGGGGTCATCGCCGGTGGAATTTGGACCAATCCACTGGATCAGGGCGCACACATGATGACCATGAGCACCTACAAAAGCCTTGGCGGGCCTGCCGGAGGTCTTATCGTGACCAACGATGCGGAAATCGCCGAAAGGCTGGACGCCATCGCCTTTCCCGGCATGACCGCAAATTTCGACGCTGCGAAATCGGCGGCTCTGGCAATCACCATGCTCGACTGGATCGAATATGGCGCAGCTTACGGTCGGGCGATGGTGGATCTGGCACAGGCGTTGGCGCTTGAGATGGAGGCCGTAGGCCTACCGGTTTACAAAGGCAAAAACGGGGCAACGGCCTCTCATCAGTTCGCAATCGAAGCCGCGGCCTTTGGTGGCGGGCAGACAGCGTCGAAAACGCTGCGTAAAGCAGGTTTTCTCGCTTGCGGCATTGGCTTGCCTATCGCGCCGGTTTCAGGGGACATGAACGGTCTGAGAATTGGCACACCGGAACTCGTGCGCCGGGGCGTCGGGCCCGAACACGCAGTTGAACTGGCTGCTCTGGTTGCTCAGGGGTTGACCGGCAACGATCCCAGAAGCGTGGGTGAAAAAACCCGCAATCTTCGCCAGAAATTTCAGGGGGTGCACTATGTTCGGACGTGACCTGTAAACGCGTGCGTGGTCTATTGCAGCTGAATCAATAGGGAGTGAAACATGCAGTTTGGAAGCCTGTTGAGCATGCTGATTGTTGGCGCACTGGCCGGATGGTTGTCGGGCAAGATCATGCAGGGCCGGGGATTTGGCGTGATTGGCAACATCATCGTCGGGATCGTTGGCGCCTTCCTGGCCGGAACGATCTTTCCAGCGCTGGGATTCTCGGTCGGCGGTGGCATCATCGCATCGGTTTTCCACGCGACAATTGGCGCCGTGATCCTGTTGTTTGTGATTGGGTTGATCCGCAAAGCCGGTTGAAAAAGGCGCCTGTGTTAGGCGCCTTACAATGGTTTCCTGTTCAGTGCGCCATGAATACGGGCACCGTCGCCTGTTCCAGCATGTTTCGTGTGGCACCGCCAAGGATCGCTTCGCGGAATCTGGAATGGCCATAGGCACCCATGACCAACATATCCGCATCGGTGTCAGCCGCATGGCGGTTCAGGATGTCCGATACCCGCGTCATGGTCTTGCTCAGAACGTCGATCTCACACTTGACTCCGTGCCGCGAGAGCATCTGTGACAACAGCCCGCCGGGGTCCGAGCGGTCCGGTCCGTGGGTCGGGGGGTCGATTACTACGATCCGCACCAAGTCTGCGGCCGTCAGGAAAGGCAACGCGCTGCGGATGGCGCGCATTGCTTCGACGCTTTCATTCCAACCGATAAGGATTGTTCCGGGTCGCGCCACCGGTTCAACATTGTCCGGAACGACGAGAACAGGGGCGTGCCCCTCGAACATTGCCGCTTCGACAATCGGTTCAGCCTCGGCCCCGCGGTCTTCGCCATAGGGGCGGGACAAGATCACCAGATCGGAAAACCGCGCGCGATGGGCGACGTGGCGGCCAAGATCGGCAATTTGCGCAACTCCATTTTCCGCCGACCAACGCACTCCGGACTTACCCAGGTAATCCTCGGCAAAATCCAGAATCTCATCGGCTTCGCTATTCGCGCGGCTTAGCGTTTCCTGAAGGATCAACGCGTTCGCACCCGCATAATAATAACCGGTTTGACTGCGGTCGACGCCCAGACAGAGCGCCTCGACGTGGCTGTCCTGAGCCTGGGCCAGTGCCACCATCTGCGCAAGCGCCGGTTTGGCTGATGAGATATCCGTCATCACGGTGAGCAGGGATTTAAAGGACATTTCAACCTCTGAGCTGCCGGTGTGTCAAAACGTGCCACCGATTTTCATATTTCCTAGGTTATGCGTGTCATATAATTCAAGCTATTGTCTTGACACAGATCAAAGCAACTTGCGCTGCCATTCTACATTACGGCAGCCAGTCAAAGAAGTCTGCGCGGCAGCAAGAACCGCGTGGGGCATGGCAAAGGGACGCAAAATGTCAAACTATATCAAGCTTATCGCGCTTGGTCTGATTGTGGTATTCGCCGCGATCGCGGCCAATTACGCGCGAGATCTGGCTTATCAGGTGCATGCCATTCTCATAATGGTTGTCGCCGCCGGTCTTTTCATCTGGACACTGCGCCGTACTGACGAGGTTCTGCCCATCGATTATTCGGGCGAATACATGGACGGTGTCGTGCGTTATGGCGTAATCGCAACCGCATTCTGGGGCGTTGTCGGCTTTCTGGCCGGGACCTTCATCGCATTTCAACTAGCCTTCCCGGCGCTGAATTTCGAATGGGCGCAGGGATTTGCGAATTTCGGCCGTTTGCGCCCATTGCATACATCGGCGGTGATTTTCGCGTTTGGCGGCAACGCCCTGATTGCCACGTCTTTCTACGTCGTGCAGCGCACCAGTGCCGCGCGCCTTTGGGGCGGCAATCTGGCATGGTTCGTGTTCTGGGGCTATCAGCTGTTCATCGTACTGGCCGCAACCGGTTACTTGCTTGGAGGGACGCAATCCAAGGAATATGCCGAGCCTGAGTGGTATGTCGACTTGTGGCTGACTGTCGTCTGGGTTGCCTATCTTGCGGTATACTTGGGCACGATCATAAAGCGGAAAGAACCCCATATTTACGTGGCCAACTGGTTCTACCTG